>NZ_PNCU01000056.1:0-72998 GCF_005886915.1 Pseudoalteromonas sp. S3776
TTGCTCGGTTTTTACTTAGCCCACTAGGTTACAAACCTCGCGTCGCGATTTAACCGCCCCTAGATTGAACAAATTTCAATCCGCAAAGGTCAGCACGCCCTGATAGCATAATGCCAGCGGCTATATTACTTAAAGTGTTTTTAAGCGCCAAACCAATCTCTAAACCCGCCGCGCCCATTAGCGCTATTAAGCTTGCCGTATTAACGCCAAAAATATCTAAAATAATCAGCCAAGCAATTATGTAAACTAAATACCCCGCAATGCTCGATAGAAGCGGCAGTAGCGTTTCGTCTACTTTTTTTAATGGCGACTTAGAGTTTTTAATCGCTTTTTTAACCGAGCGTGCAATAAGCGCGCTTGCAACTAAAATAGCCAAAGCTAACACCACTTTGTAACCTAAAGTGATGATTGTTTCTGAATGGCTTTGCCAAAACACAATAAGTTTATCTTTCATACATATTCCAAAAAACGGCTGACACTCAGCACAATTTAAAAATGAGCAAAGCTAAATGCGCTAAACCCACAATTTAACCCTAATGGCTAAAAAACCGCGCGAGTATATAGCTATAAATTAGTTATACCTATTGTTTTTGTATTAAATTAAAGCATTAAATAAAAGCTATGTTTCTCTGACGTTACTATTCAATTTAGGTTAACCACACCCTGTTAGTGTTAGTACAAAAGTTACCGTAAATACTTTCCTTATTTTGAATAGGCTCACATAGGAGAAATAACAATGGCAAACAAAAAAGTAATCCTCATTACAGGTGCCTCTAGCGGTATTGGCAAAGCAACCGCCAAAACGCTGGTTAACCATGGCCACAAAGTCATACTTACCGCCAGAAGCGAAGACAAATTAACAAAATTAGTTAAAGAATTAGGCGAGGATAACGCACTCAGCGTACCGGCAGATGCAACCAACTTTAACGAACTTGAAAACGTAGTAACAAAAGGGCTTAACAAATTTGGCCGCTTAGACGCTACATTTGCAAACGCAGGTAAAGGGCTAAACACATTAGGAATAGAAAAAGGCGACCCCGACGAATGGGCAACTATGCTTGATATAAACATAAACGCCCTGCTGTGGAGCGCTAAACTCACCCTCCCCCATTTACGTAAAACCAAAGGCCACTTTATTATAACCAGCTCAGCCACTGGCCGCAGAGCTGTTAAAGGCTCTATATATGGTGCAAGTAAATGGTTTACTTATGGCTTTGGCCAGAACCTAGCAGCAGAAATGAGCGAATGGGGCGGGCGCTGTACCACCATAACCCCAGGGGCTGTTAATACCCCATTTACCGATGAAGCAAGGCCCGACAAATTATACCCACAAGATGTTGCCGACACCGTACTCTTTGCACTTGAAGCAAACCAGCGCAATAACATCAGAGAAATACACCTAAGGCCAACCAATTAATGGGGCCTGACCTTTCAGAATTAAAATTGGTTCTACCCAAGGAATGTTTAATCGCGCTGTACTTATGCCTCTTGCTTAAATACCAAACACACTGCTGCAAATTCAACCTCAAAAGATAAACAAGCTTCTCCATTCAAGCCCTGTTAACCCAGTACTGTTACAGTAAACAGCACATATTAGTTAAACCGTTCTTATCATTTTGAATATGTAAACATAGGAGAAATAATCATGGCGAAAGAAAAAATAGTCCTCATTACAGGTGCTTCAAGTGGCATAGGTGAAGCAACTGCTAAAACACTGGTTAATAACGGCCACAAAGTAATACTTACAGCCAGAAGCAAAGACAAATTAACTAAATTAGTACAATCATTAGGTGAAGATAACGCACTGAGTGTACCCGCAGATGCCACCGACTTTACCGAGCTTGAAAACGTAGTAACAAAAGGGCTCGAAAAATTTGGCCGACTAGATGCCGCATTTGCCAATGCAGGTATGGGCGTTTCAACCGCAGGCACCGAAAAGGGTGACCCTGATGAATGGTCAACCATGATAGACATAAACATTAAAGCTCTGCTGTGGACGGCAAAAGCAACACTGCCACATTTACGCCAAAACAAAGGCCACTTTATATTAACCAGCTCAGCCGCTGGTCGTAAGCCTATTAAAGGCTCTATTTACGGTGCAACCAAATGGTTTGCTTACGGGTTTGGGCAAAATTTAGCTGAGGAAATGAGCGAGTGGAATGGCCGCTGTACCACCATAGCCCCTGGCATGGTAAACACCCCATTTTTTGATGAAGCTAAGCCCGACAAACTCGACCCGCAAGACGTAGCCGACGCGGTATTGTTTGCAATAGAGGCAAACCAGCGCAACAGCGTACGCGAAATTTATTTGATGCCAACTAATTAACGTTAATTGGTTGAGTTTGAGCTCTCAGGTTTAATGCCAATAGCGTTAAACCTGATGGTTGTTATTGCTTAGCTTGGGTTAGATGTTAGTAGGTAAGAATGGATTATAGGTCATTAGCATTTAAAAGTTTTGTTAGCTGTTATTAGCGTATGAACTGATCATAAGCTGTTTTTACTCCGCTAGGAACGCTAGAAGCGTCAATTAAATTGAGCAATGATTTGAAGTTTCTTTTACAACTAGAGTCATTGCGAATTCTACGTCCTAAAGGATTCGAATTATCTCCTGCGCTTCGAATTAAGGTGGCAATTTCTCTAGGAGAAAATCCTTGGATTATTTTGTTGTAATATGAAACTGCATTATTAGCAACGCCATAACCATTTCCAGTGCGACAAGAACCGACTGTTTGTACGAACTGTTCCTGCACTGTTTCTGGGATTGCACCTTGTTGAGATAATTCAAGTAAGCGTTCTGCAAAAGGAGCTTCATTGTAAAAGTTATTCATTCCATTATGCGCATTCCACAACCTGTCAATGGCACGTGAAAAAACAGTATGTTGCTCGGACTCATTTAGAATGCCTAACAACCCTAACTTTTCAAAAAACTGCAATGATGCAACATGCTTATCTTCTAGACCTTTTGCAACATATTCAGAGTGATTGTTAATCAGTTCCGATCTTACAGTAGACGTTAGTTGATTTTTTAATCCGTGGCATATATCAAGTGAGTTTAACCGTGAAGGTTCTGGTGTAGCAGGATCACAATATATTCCATGAACCATATTAAGTAACATCTGTCGCTGAGCATCATGAGTTTCCTGTAACCTTTCGATCCATATGTTGCATTGATTAAGGTTAAACCTAGGTCCTTTAACAGCAGAAATAAAAGAACCAATATCAACACCTTTTGGTGAAGATGAATCTGCTAAAGCATATCTAACACAACGATTTAAGAATGTTGTAAATTCACGATCATTAACCGTGCCCATTGTTGGGTGAGCGGCAGAAAAATTATTCCTAACGTCACGGCATTGATCTAAGAAGAAGAAACCGTCCTCATTAATAATATTAAGTTTTAAACACAGCTCTAATAATCTACTATCTTGTAATTCTAATAAGTGTCTTTCTTCGAAGTCACTTTGTTGAATTTGAGCAACTACAGCTAGTCCAAAATTTCTTATTTTTTGGCGTAACTGTAAAATTGCAGCATTCCAAGCATAATTCATTGCACCGTCAAATAACCCAGTACTTACAGCAACACACATTCTAGCTATAAGCTCACCACGTAAATCATTTGGGATTTCCCTTAACTCACGAGGTAGGTCTTTCCATGCATATTCAATTTCCTCACTACTTGCCAGTACATTTCTAGGTATCCCCAATGAGGCTGTTAACTCGGCTAATGCAGGTAAAACTGTTGTAGGTAACGATGGGAGTTGAAGTTCTTCTTTTACGATTAAATCTGACATTTATAATCCTTGTACCGATATTTCCATTACAGCTAACTATTTAGCCTACAATATTTGTCGTTTTACAAACCGACAAATGTCCCTATATTACAGTGATTTCATCCTAGCTATAAAATAAACACATGTAAACAGATAGCTAGCTTCGCCTTACCTTATCTAAATGGAGCAAAACCCCAAAACGAGGGAGATCTGTAATATCAGACGTATAGCTGATTAGTTATACCCGTGATTATTAATTAAGAAATTATATTTTAAATACCATTATTTAAACTAATAACGCGTACACCCTATAATTATTAAACTTGTAACTAATTCTTACTTATAAAATTAGTTACAAATCACAATCTACTCCTATTGAATCCTGTGTATTTTTACTTCATATTAAATATTCTTTTCGTCAATTATTAGGCTGTTATGTCACTTTTAAAATTTAGCCAAGCACTTATTCTTACCCTTGCAAGTACCCTGTCGCTTACAAGCCATGCGGCGCTTAATAAGAATGAGCGTGAAATAGTAAAACAGGTCGATAAGAATATTCCCCAAGCACTTGAAGAGATAAAACAAGCGGTAAACATTAATAGCGGCTCACTTAATATTGAAGGCGTAAAAAAGGTAGGCGCGCTTGCAAGTGAGCAACTAAAAGCGATTGGTTTTAAGGTTGAGTGGTTAGATGGCAGCACGTTTAACCGTGCAGGGCATGTACTCGCTACGCATGAGAGTAAAAACCCCGATGCAATAAAAATACTGATGATCGGCCACCTTGATACTGTGTTTGCCAAACACGATAACTTTACTACCTACAAACAAATTGATGAACACACCGTGAGCGGCCCAGGTGTAGCCGATATGAAAGGTGGCAACACGATAATAATTACCGCACTTAAAAGCTTACAAGCCCTTAATTTACTTGAAAATGTAAGCATAAAAGTATTACTGACTGGCGATGAAGAAAGCAGCGGTCGCCCGCTTACCTTATCTAAACAAGCTATTGTAGATGGCGCAATTTGGGCAGATGTAGTGCTTGGCTATGAAAATGGCGATAACAATATTAAAACCGCGATGGCAGCGCGCCGTGGTTATACCGGCTGGACATTAAATGTAACGGCCAATGCTGCACATTCATCGCAAATATTTAGTGACAATGTGGGCTATGGCGCTATTTACGAGGCGTCGCGTATTTTAAATGACTTTAGAGAGCAACTTGCCACGCAACCTAATTTAACCTTTAACCCTGGGCTTATTGTGGGCGGCACTGATGCACAGTACGACAGTGCTAACTCGTCAGCCACGGCATTTGGTAAAAGTAATGTAATTGCACAAACCGTGCATGTAGCGGGTGATTTACGAGCGCTTTCGCCAAAGCAGGTAGAAGGCGCTAAAAAAGTGATGCAGCAAATAGTGGCTAAAAGCTTAAATGGCAGCCAAGCCGAACTTATTTTTGAAGACGGCTACCCACCAATGGGACTCACCGAAGGTAATAAAAAGCTGCTTGCACTGTATAGCCAGGCAAGCCAAGACTTAGGCTATAACAAAGTGGTGGCTGCAAACCCTCGTAATGCCGGCGCTGCTGATATTTCGTTTGCTGCAAACCATGTTGATATGGCGCTTGATGGGCTAGGCTTAATGGGCAGTGGCGCGCACACTAAAAACGAAACCGCCGATTTAACCAGCCTAAATAAAAACACCGCTAAAACAGCGCTGCTTATATACAGATTAGGGCAGCTATAAACGCAGGCTTTCGGTTTGCCAATAAGTAGCTTGGTGTTTTTCGCGCCAAAATTAAAAAGATATTAAGCTCCCCATTTAGCTGGCGCGTATTTGATAGCTGGATTGCAGTTAATATATGTTTTGTGGCCTTTTAGTTGTTTAACTTATGATATGTTAGCCATTTTTTGAACTACTAAGACATTATTTTATACAGTAATTCTCGCACTGTGGCGGGTTCAAACGGCTTATCACAAATAGCATCAACACCCGCTTGGGCAATATTAGCTAGGTGGGTGTCGTTTGCCTCTGAGCTCACCATTAAAATAGGAATATGCGAGTAAGCATTTGAGCCACGTACTGTTTCCGTTAGTTCGCGACCATCCATTTCAGGCATATTGTAGTCGGTAACAATTAAGTCGAACGATTGCTCATTGAGCTGCTCTATCGCTTCTTTACCATTTTCGGCCTCTACCGGCGCAGGAATACCCATGCCAGCAAGTACGCGTATGATGTGTTTACGTGCAAAGCGGCTGTCATCTACTACTAAAACTCGCAGTAGCGTTACATCAAAATGATCAAGCTCTACTTCTTCTTCGCTTATAATATCGAGCGTTGCTTTTAGAGCACGGGTAATTGCTTTTGCGCTAAAAGGCTTGGGTAAAATAGCCAACACGCCCGATTGACGTAATTGCTCAAGGTATTTTTTATTACGCTCGCTCGATATAAGCATAAAAGGTTGATGCTCAGTGGTAGGGTTTGACCTTATTTCCTGCAATAGTGAATCGGCAGTGCCGTCAGATAAATACATAGAGCTTATTACTAAGTCGGGGTGATAACTTGCTAATAAACTAAGCGCTTGAGTTTGTGTTGTTGCAGTTTCAACTTGTTTTACACCGCTTTCTAAAAGCGATTTTATTATTATTTTTTGCTGAACCTCTGAAGGTTCTACAAGTAAAATGGACAAATTTGCTATTGCAGTTAAGTCGCTCATTCAAGTCTCTTTGGTATTGTTATAATCAGGATAATAATAACATTATTGACTCGTTAATATTATATAAAGGGATTGTAATATTTGAGAAAACATTAGCAATCCCCTTAAAATATAGCACTTATTAATTAGATTGAATGTAATCTAACGCATTCATTTTTTTATACGTGACGTTAGCGTGCAAAATATGTGCAGGCTCAGGGTCAACTACCTCAACGGGTATATCGTAATTTCGTGCTATTTCAATTGCCATTTGCGTGATATTGACACTAAACGAGGTGCCCATAAATACAATTTTATCGGCATTGAGCATACGCTGCTGCGCTTCTGTTATTCTGTAAAGCTCGGTGTAGTATTCATCAAATAACAAAACAAAGGGCTTAAATGAATGATTTAGCTCAGGCATTTGGTTTTGAATATTAAATAGCTCAAAAAGAGAGTCATGCAGGCGGCTTTCGTCTACGCTATCCCACGGGGTCATAAGCGGTTTAACTGCTTCGCCTTGCTCATGAAATAATGTCATTTGATCGAGCCTGCCGTGTATAGCAATGTAATTTTTGTTACCTGCTTTGCCATCAAGGCCATCTATATTTTGGGTAATTAAATTTTTATCGCTAAGCCAATGGTGAACGTCATTAGGGCCGTGATTCCGATAGGCTGCAAAACGGTTGTAATACCAAGCTAAAAACTCGCGTGGATTATTTTGATACATAGCTCGCGTGGCCATTTCCATGGGGGTATAATTTTTACTGCCTATAGTCCAAAAGCCATCTTCCCCTCTAAATGTAGGTATGCCACTGGCTGCGCTTACCCCTGCGCCGGTAATATAAAGCGTATTCACTGTGTTACCTCGTACCCTAATACATCACTTATTACTTGCTGTTGGTTGTTCATTCCGCCAATACGATATAAAAACCCATTGTGCTCAAGTAAGCCACGGTGATCCATACTGCCAACAGCTACATTAGGTAATACTTGCCACGAGTTTTGCTTTATATTAAAACGCCACACATGGCTGCTCGCCGGAGCGGGCTTTTTATTGTAACCAATACCGTTGTAGTTATACGGGTTATTAGAGCCACCCAGCATGTAAATATTGCCATTGTAACTAGTCGCAGCCATACGGTAATGCGACTCACCTGTAGGGTGTGGCAAAGTACGCCAATCTATTTTTAGCGGATTGCTTGCATTAATAGTGCCTTTTAAACACTGCGCAACGCCTGCAAACGAGCGACGTGAATCTGGGTTAGCCTGGGTTTTAACCCCATCGCAAATAACTATAGTATTACCACTAATGGCTGCTGCTTGGCCAAAAACAGGTTCTCCTAAAAACGGTGAGGCCTGTTGCCATGTGTCAGTTTGGGTATCGTATACTTGTACTAAATTTACATTGCCATCGTTATGCCAACCGCTAATAAGGTATATGTAGCGCTCTTTGTAACTTAGCGCTACGCTGTCATCAACTGGTACTGGCATACTTGCAAGGTGTTTGTATGTATTGCTTTTTATATCAAAGCGGTAAACATCGGGGCTTGAAATTTCAGTATGATCGCTATCTACCGTATAACCACCAAATATATAAGCGTATTCACCTAAGCCCACAGCAGTACTCGCTAAACGCCCTTTTAAGGGTAAGCTTGAAGGTACGCTCGCTTGCTGCTGCCATGCACTCTCACCTAATTTAAGTGAAAACACCTTGTTGTGTACATCGGTATGCTGTTTGCTTTTACCCAGCCCCATAAAACTTAAAAAGTAGCGTTGGTTTTGTACTGTAACCTTAGCTACGGCATTGTTTGCAACGGGTTCGGGTAAAGCAGGAAGGCTTGCTAACACAACAGAGAAAAGAAGGCTCATAAAAACAAGTAATATAAAAGTGACTAATGCACTTAGGGTAATTTATTTTACCTTTATGAACCAGTAATCATCAGGTTATTTAAGTAATCTCACTGGGTTTACCTACAGCAATACAAATACTATCGATTAATAAGCATATTAATGTAAGTGCTATATATGGCATAAATAAATCGTTTTTACCTAATAAGTGTAAATAAATCATTAAACTGTATTAATGCGAGTTCATAGCAACCGCTCTTTATTCCATTGCTTAACTTGTACCTTTTTTATACAGATGTGCTGTATATTAAGGTAAACAAAGCAATAACTTAATTCTTTAGGTTTACCCTTTTCTTATTAGTTAATTCAAAATGATTTGTTTTGAATTAATAATAAAGTGTACTTTTATAGACATAAAGTATGTTAATATTTTGTGGCGTAAAATGTTTTACAAAAACATACCTTGTTTTTGATTTTTGAACCGTGTGGAGAAAACCTAGGTGAAAGTACCTCAAACGTTGTTGTTCTCAATTCTTATTGTTTCACCAATGCTCGTTGCAGACCCATTAAACGACGATGACTTAGACCTTGATGCGTTAATGGGAATGGATGTGCAGGCCACCTCTGCAATGAAACGAGCACAATCGGCCTTTAATACAGCCTCGTCTATTTACGTACTAAGCAAAGAGCAAATTGAAAGTTCGGGAGCCACCTCTATTCCTGAGGCGTTAAAAATGGTGCCAGGGCTTGCCGTAAGACAGCTTGATAACAATCAATGGGCTATTTCTGCCCGCGGTGTTGCTTCTCGTTATTCAAGCAAATTACTGGTAATGATAGATGGGCAAAGCTTATATACGCCGAAATTCGCCGCTGTATACTGGGAGTCATTACATGTGCCCTTATACGACATTGAGCGCATTGAAGTTATTCGAGGTCAGGGTGGGTTGTTATGGGGTAATAATGCAAATAACGGCGTTATTAATATCATTACTAAAAACAGCATAGATACACGCAACACATACGCTAAAGCAATTACAGGTAATCAAATTAATGCTGATATAAGCCTTCGCCGTGGCGGCGATATTTCAGATATTGGTAGTTACAGGGGCTATTACAATACTAAAAATACTGCACCTTCTAAAAAAGGCAGTCGCATTAAACCGAATGACTTTACTAAGCAACATTCCGGTGGCTTTAGAGCCGATTTTACGCCCAGCGATGAGTGGTCAATACTCTTCCAGGGGGATCATACTCACACGCAGCACGGTCAAAACCTTACTGGCGTTTTAGATTCGTCGAATCGTAGCCAGCAGTTTCCAACAACCGCTGACAGGCGCGACACGCGCTTAATGACCCGTATTGAGCATCGCCTTTCTGAGAATGCAAATCAAATGTTGCAAATGTCGTGGCTTAAACAGCAAGGCGATCAGCCCTATATAAATGAAGATTTTGAATCGATTGATATTGATTATCAAATGAACTTTATTGCCGGTGCATTACAGGTAGATTGGGGCCTAAATTATCGCTTTAATAATATTTCTTTCCAAGATAGTATTTTTATTAATAGCGATAAAGACTTGGATAATCTTTATCAATACGGTGCCATGCTACAAGCACAATACAGTGTTATACCTGATACGTTAAACCTCATTGTTGGTACAAAAATAGAGCATAACGATTTAACCGGCTGGGAAAACCAACCTTTAGTTCGTTTTACCTATCAACCAAATCACGATCACTTAGCTTGGGGCTCAATTTCTCGAAGTGTCCGTATTCCTACCCTGATTGAATATAATGATAACTTTAGAGTCAATGGCCAAAAAATTTCAGACGTCATTGGTATGCAATCGGGCGTACCCGAAATAGATGAATACCATATAGCCACATTTTTAAATGGTAACGATAAAGTAAAAGCTGAAAACTATACCTCCTACGAGCTAGGTTACCGTGTATCTAAGGCTGACTGGTCTTTAGATGTTTCTGCGTTTAATACGCAAGCAGATGATGTTGCCGTAATTAGCTTAAACCCTCACGTAGAACAATTTATACCTGCATTAAATTTTTACCTTTTAGGGCAAATACCTCAAGTGTTTGCGGCATTGCAAAGAACAAGCTTAGACTACGACTTTGTCTCGCTCGGTGAAACCACCACCACCGGCGGTGATTTGTTATTTTCGATACAACTAATAGACGATTTAAGCAGCGAAATTGGCTACAGCTACACTAAAATAGATTATGATTTACCTAATGCAACGCGCCCCACTATTGGCTACGACTCGATAAACAGGCAGTTATTTACAAAACTCAACTATCATCTAAATGAACAGCATACTGTTTTTGCTACATTAAGAGCCGAAAACTCAAGCACCTATAATACAGATAACTACACGGCGGTAGACCTTACATGGAGCTGGAAAATAAACAACAACTGGGCCACAGCCGTATCAGGCAAAAACTTATTTGCAGGCGCCCATATTGAATACGGCAATACTCGCGAAACATTTACAGTGCCAAACTATATCGACGAATGTGTTACGTTTTCTGTTAGCGCAACATTTTAAGAGAGCCAATGCTTAAGCTTTTAAATCGACTGCTTTACCTATTTTTATGCCTTGGGCTTTGTACAAGCCCAAGCGCCTTTGCTGTGCAAAAAGAATATGTACTTAAAGCAGGCTTTTTATATAACTTTGCCCGATTAGGCCAATGGCAATCAGCTAAAGAAAACACGCCCGATTTTTTAATCTGTAGTCCCGATAGCCAATTTATAGCCATAGCCAATGCCGCTTTAGAAAATCGCAAAGTGCATAATCGCTACCTACGTAATAAATACACCCCCCTTAAGAGAACCGTACTTGAGGACTGTGATATAGTCTTTATTACCGATAATACCTACAAATTATGGTTAGAGGCTCACTCTGCCCTTGAGTTAAAAAATACAATGGTAGTTGGCGAAACCGATGGCTTTATAGCCGCAAATGGACATATTCGATTTTTTCTATCAAGTAGTAAGGTACGCTTTGAAGTTGCCCCTAACAAGCTCAAAAAAGCAGGCATTACTATGAGCTCAAAAGTGCTTCGCCTAGCTCGTGTAGTTGAGGGGTAAATAATGAAAAACTACTTCTCGCTTAACTCAATGAGCAAAAAGCTGCTGTTTATTTTAATGAGTGTTGCGCTTATCTCTACGGCGACCGTAACTGCTGTTTTTAGCGCGTATGAGCTCAAAACAGCTAAAGAAGAACAAACTCAAAGCCTAAAATCGCTATCTCAAATATTGGCTCCCAATATAAGTACGGCCTTAATTTTTTACGATATTGCTGCCATTAAAGAGCTCATTGAGCCGCTATTAATGCGCTCCGACATTGTTTCTGTAGAAGTGCTAGACAATTTTAGCCAACAACTCGCAAGCGTTGCAGCACCTAAATACAATAAAGAAAACTCAGCTGCGCATACTACAGAAGTAAAAACACCACTAAAAATTGATGCACAGCGCTATGGTACACTTATTGTGCGCGCCGACGACAGTGACCTAGACAACAGAGCCGCTTTTTATGGCCGGTTTATTATTGTATTAATGATTTTTAGCTTTATTTTAAGTTTGCTTGTATCGCTAATGCTCAGAAAACGTTTTTTAAACCCCATTTTATATTTAGCACAAACTGCGGAGCAGATTACCTCATCTAACGACTATAGTTTACGAGCTAAAGAGCTTTCAAAGGACGAAGTGGGTAAGCTAACCAGCTGTTTTAATACCATGCTACACACTATAGAACAGCGCGATAACCTACTTGAAAGCCAAGTAAAACGAAGAACAAAAGAGCTCGAAAATGCCAATGTTCAGCTGCATCAATATGCCTATCAAGATGGCCTAACCGACCTACCTAACCGCCGCTACTTTTACGAGCACCTGCAACAACTTGTAAGTCCCCCTGAGCAACCATTTTCTTTGGTGTTTATTGATTTAGATGGCTTTAAAGAGGTAAACGATAGCTTAGGCCATGACTTTGGTGATTTATTACTCCGCGAGGTGGCTAAGCGACTTCGCCGCTGCTTAAAACAGCAAGATATAGTGGCGCGTTTAGGCGGTGATGAATTTACCCTTATACTTAAAGGAGTAAACGATACAACAACGGTCTCCCATATAGCTCACGATGTAATGAAAAGCCTTACCCGAACCATAACTATTAAAAACGAGCATGTTCAGGTAACTGCAAGTATGGGCGTGGCATTTTTCCCACAAGACGGCGACTCGGTAGAAACGTTGATCAAACGAGCTGACCAAGCAATGTATTTATCAAAAAGTAAGGGGCGCAATAGGTTCGAATTTTTTTCCTATGAAATGGAAGAGCTCGCTATTGAAAAACGTCGTCTTATAGAAGAGATACGCATCGGCTTGCATAAAAACCAGTTTGAACTTTACTACCAACCAATATGGGACCCACATTCACATACGCTGAAAAAAGCGGAAGCGCTGATCCGTTGGAATCATCCAAAAAAAGGCATTATTGGCCCTGCCGAATTTATTGATGTAGCAGAACAAAATGGCTTAATAAAAGAGCTAGGAGAATGGGTTAAATCGCAAGCTGTTCGTGATGCTGTAGAGTTTAATAAACTAAGTTATACACCGGTGCAAATTAGTGTAAACACCTCACCTTTAGAAATTGACCGCGACGGTGTGTGGGTTACACAGTGGGTAGAGGCATGCAAACTTTATAAATTGCCCCCTCACACAATTCTAATTGAAATAACTGAAAACAGCTTAATGGACCCAGATAACGCAATCCAACACCATTTAAAGCGGCTTAACGCGCTTGCTATAGACATTGCCATTGATGACTTTGGGGTTGGCTACTCATCGCTTGCGTACCTGCAACAATTAGACATTGATATACTTAAAATAGATCAATCGTTTGTACAAAATATTGAAGCCAATAGTAGCAGTATAGCGCTAATTAAAGCCATAATTACAATGGCGCATAACTTAGGGGTAGAAGTGGTCGCCGAAGGGGTAGAAACACCCACTCAACAAGCGCAATTAATTGCATTGGGCTGTGACTATATTCAGGGCTATTTATATTCAAAGCCACTTTCAAAGCAAAACTTTATAAATAGCCATCTGCAAATAAAAGCCACCACCGAATAATTACAGCCAGCGCGGTACGGTTTGCTTGTAGTTTAGGTAGTCACTATTAAAGCGTGTTGCTAAATGTGCTTCTTCAACCACTATTTGTTTATAAAGTGCAATTAAGCCCACGGCCAAGCAAATTAAACTAAATACACTCGGTAAGGCTAAAAAGAATCCCAGCTGAGCAGTTGCCACACCTACATACATGGGATTGCGCGAAAAACTATATAAGCCTGTGGTTTTAAGCGTTTGCGGTCCATTTGGATCTATACCCGAGCGCCAAAGTGACGCCATATGAAAATGCACCACCATGCTAAGTGCAAAGCCCGCCGTGAGCAAAATATTGCCAAACATAACACCTGGCCACCCATTTAAGGAATTAAACATACCTAAGTAGTTGTCGGTGGCAGGTACAAACACACGCAGCACACACACTAACCATATAGCAGCCCGAAAAAACTTAAACGCCATATGATTCCACCAGCTAGTACAAAACTTAGCGCCAGGAAAAATAACACCCGCAGGCGTTGAACGGTTTTTATAAATAATTCTAACTGTGTAAAACCCCGCCACAAACGTGTAAAAAAGCGCTAAATACACACGCGTAAATTCGATTAGCGAAGCAGAATCATCTATAAACGGTTGGTAGCTCATTAATTTATTTTCTTCATCCTTTTATAATAATTTCATCATAATAGCCATGCTATCTATTAACAAGGTTAGTGTGCTAAAAACGTATAGTGGGTTTTTACCTAAAAAATATAATTTATACCCGCGTAGTAGCGCCTACCTGAGTAACTTGAACTTAATAAACGCGCATCGGTATCATTACCTAAACGCGTAACAGTTTCCGATTTAGTTAAATTAATAACAGAGGCTGTTAAACTTAAGCTATCAGATATATTAATGGCGGCATTTACATCAACTTGCTCGTAAGGGTCTTGATATACATTTAAACCACTGTTTAAGCCAAGTACTGTTTCGCCGCGTTTATTGTACGACGCGCGAAGAGTAAAGTACTCGCCTTCGTAATAAGCGGAGGTGTTGTATTGGTATTTAGCGCTTCCAATTAATGGCGATTGGCCAAATTCTTCACCATTTACACTTACATCGGCTTTATTGGTTTTGTTATAGGTGTAATTAGCATAAAAGCCAAAACCACCTGCAAATGCATGTTGTATAAATACTTCAGCCCCTTTTGATACTGCATCAGTGCCGTTACCCACGGTGCTGTATGGCGCAACGGTAATTACCCCGCTTTCTACTATATTTTCTTTGCCTGCAAACTCTTGCTGCATATCTATTACCAGCGGCACAACAAAGTTATCAACCTTTTTATGAAACAGCGCTAGCCCCAATGCTGAGCCCTCGGCGTAATAATATTCAATAGATAAATCGGCCTGCACTGATTCAAAAGGTTTTAAATTTTTATTACCGCCACTGCCACTAAAGCCTGCAAGCTCGTTAAATGCAGCTCTGTCATCTGCCCATTCATTTGATACAAACGTAATACGCTGCTGCGACCCTAAATCGCTGTAATCTGGTCGCGCCATCACTTTAGCAATAGCGCCTCTAATCACTAAATCGTCGGTGGCATCCCACGCTATATTCAAGCTGGGTAGAATTTGAGTGTCGGTGTTTTTTTGTGTAACCAACTGATAATCTTCTACAAAGCGCGCATCGCCAGTTACCGGCTCGCCTGTTTCATCATTGGTGTGGTCACGTTGATAAGTATATAAATCGGTAGAAGAGGTTAATGTTTTAGTTTGTACTAAGCGCACACCTAAATTACCTCTTACTTCACTAAATTCAAAATCGCCTTGAATGTAAAACGCGGATATTTTTTCTTCAATATCGTATACAAAGTTATCTTCTATGCGGGTATAAGGCGTGTAGTTGTCGGTTACTAAATCTCGATATGTATCCCAATCTATGCTGGGCATTTGGTTTATATTAAATCCGCCCACTATATTGGTTTGATTAATAAACACATCCTCGGCAAGGGGCATACCGCCATTCCATTGATAGCTATCAAATTGCGTTATACCTTGCTCACTTGCTTCACCTGCAGCAATATCAAAGTTAGAGTCTAAAAAAAACGTATTGCCGGTCTCGCGGTGTAAGTTAGCGTGGCGATATTTAGCGCCGGTTCTAATGGTTTTTAAAAACCCCCAATCAACATAAAAGTCGATGTCGGCCTGGTAATAATCCTCTTCGAGTTCGCTGCGAACAAAGCTTGAATTTGACGAGCCAGCATCACGGCCGCCGCCCAAACCACTTTGCAAGTTAGCGAATGTATTTGGGTCAATATTAAGTGATACATTATCTTGCGCTATTGACCAGCCAGCTGTTTGAGCTGCATTTTCTATAACGGCTTGGTTTTCACCAGCGTTTGAGCTTTTATATGCTGCTTCCCAGCTTTCTTCAGGCCCACCCTCAGATTGAGTGTTACCAATAACAAAACGTGCTTTAAAGGTATCGCCTTCGTAGGTTAAATTAAAATCAAACGTATCGGAGGTAGACTCTTCGCGTACATAACTGCCACGCATCCACGGAAACTGCATATCGTTTTCAACACCGCTAGCACTGGCATTATATTGCATACCCGTTGCAATAGTGCCTGTTTGATCAAGTGTAACGGCGGTTAAAAAATCAGGATTGAGTGACCATTCTGGTATATCAATGACTGATTCAGTTCTGTCTTGCCCAAGCGTAAACCCAAAGTAGTTAAAGCCAAGCTCTAAGTTGTTAGTTGGTCGCCACTGCGTACTAAATTGAATACCTTCACGCTCACGTTTTTCATTAAGCACTGAACCACGTACTACCTGCGGAAACCACACGCCATCGTAACTCTTACCACTGGCATCATTAATAGTATCCCAGCCATTATTGTTATCAACGGCATTTCCATTAATATCAGTAGGTTGACTGTCACCAGTGTAACGCCATACATTGGCATCGGTGCTGCCTGTTAATGTGCGATTAGTACGCTCTTGATAGGTATAACCCACTAATACGCCAAAGGTGTCGTCGTCATTTTTCCATGAATATAAGCCAGTAAATTGCGGCTCGTATTCTTTTGTTACATCACCGTAAGTAGATTCAACGTTAAATACACCTGAGTTTGCCTCCATGCTTAAAGGCTTGCGGCTATGCATTAATACTGTGCCGCCCACTCCGCCTTCATCTAAACGTGCTTCTGGCGATTTATACACTTCTACGCTTTCTATCATGGCAGAGGGTAGTAAAGTGTAATCGAACGAACGAGAAGGCTCCCCGGGTGATGACGCTATAAAATTGCCATTAAGCTGAGTAAATGTAAGCTCAGATGATAAGCCGCGAATACTAACCGATGCCCCTTCTCCACCGTCGCGTTCAATAACAACACCGGGCACTCGCTGCAACGAATCCGCTACGTTTTTATCAGGAAATTTCCCGATATCTTCGGCTGTAATTGCATCCACCACAGAGCCAGACATCCGCTTAACATCTAAATTCTCAGCCATACTTGTGCGTATTCCTCGCACTTCAATTACTTCCATGTTTTTTTTAAGCTGAGTTTTAGCGTTTTGTGAGGTAACACCATCGGCTAAACTAAGCGAACTTGAGCTAATAAGGGATACACAAAACAAAGATTTATATATTTTAGAAAAGGGGTAATGACGTGGGCAATTAATCATTTTTACAGCTATTCCATTTATGTTGCTTTTAGCTAAGCAAATAAGTGATTCCGTCAACGTATTGAGGTACGCAATAGTAAATTCTCGCAAAGTTTACATGGCGAAACTTAATCTATTGTTAACGTATGGCTTAATTTCCCCTTATCATGATTTAAAAACTGACTTACACCTCACTACCTAGAGCCTATTTGGTTTATATGGCTAGTTTTAAACGCTGTTTTAAGTGTAAAAAAACGCCTAGGGTATTGTGTAAAATACGCCATAAAGCAAAAAACCGCGAACGCGGTTTTAGTATATGCTTGTTTTTTATCGCACTATAGCCAATCAACTATTAGAGTTTAATTGGCTGGTAAATTGCCCCACCGCATTTACTACCTTTTGTGCTCCATCTTGAATTTCAGCCATAACATCACCGGACTCTTTAGAAAGTGCTAAACCTTGCTCGGCTTTTTCTTTACCTTGCTCAATAACGGCCACTGTACTTTGAGTTTGGGATTGATTGCGCTGCACAACTTCCACAATTTCTTCTGTTGCTTTTGATGTTCTTGACGCCAAATGCCTTACTTCATCAGCTACTACAGCAAACCCGCGCCCTTGCTCTCCTGCACGCGCAGCCTCTATTGCGGCATTAAGGGCAAGCAAATTGGTTTGCTCAGCGATACTACTAATACTTTGCACTATGCTGGCTATTTGTTGTGACTGCTGATCAAGTGCCGATATTTCATTAGCGGCTTGCTCCATATTTACGGCTAACTCATTCATAACAGAAACTGTTTCTTGTAGCACGCTACTACCACGCTCTGCGGTTTTATCTGTCTCTGTAGAGGTGCCGTAGGCAATTTCGGCAGCTTGCGATATAGCAATTTCGCGGTTTACTTGCTCAGTAATTACGGTGGCAAACTTCATTACTTTATAAAGTTGATCCGCATCATTTGATATTGGATTGTAAGTCGCTTCTAACCAAATCACGTTGCCATACTTATCTATCCGCTTAAACCTATCTGCAATAAATTGGCCTTGCCTTAATTTACTCCAAAATGCTTGGTATTCAGCCGAATTAGCTTCTTCGGTTTCACAAAACACTCGGTGATGCTGACCTATTATTTCTGATTCACTGTACCCCATGGCCGACAAAAACTGATCGTTTGCCGTTAATACGTGCCCCGCTAAATCAAACTCAATCACGGCCATAGAGCGATAAATCGCTTTTATTGTGTCGCTTTGCTCACGAGAAGTCGCAATCGTTTTGGTAAGTACAGTGCCAAACACAGAAAAATACAATAACTGGTTTTGCTCGCCCACCACTGGGTGCACTATTAACCTTAGCCATTCTGCATTGCCATCTTGGCGTATAAACTCTATGGCACCACTCCAGTGGCCTTCTTTTTGGAATGCTTTTTCAAGTTCTTCGTATTCAGGTGATAACCGCGACTGCTCAGAAATAAAATCGCCTAACTGATTATTTGTTAAATTATCTTCGTTATAACCTAATGCGTTTAAAAAGTTATCGTTAGCATGCGAAATGCGCCCATCATAAAGTACATTAAGTACCAGCATTTCTTTGTAAAGCCCTTCCCATACCTGCTCCAAGGGATACAGCTGGGCTTTTAAAGCGGCTATTTCGTTTTGCTTACCTTTTGAAAAAAACATTAATTTCCCTACCAAAAAACACTAAATAAAGTTACTTCCAGTATAGAAGGTATTAATGATAACGCGATAATTAATAAGTAGTTTAAGCTAAATTTTTACTCTATTTTTAAGCATATGCTTGTTTTTATGTGTTCAGCTATCACTTTCAACAAGGTTTACATACTTTTGTGCGAGCTGCTCAAGTGACTCCTTATTTAAAGGGTCGCTTTTAATACAATTGATAGGGCACACTATGACACAAGTGGGTTTATCGTAATGCCCCACACATTCTGTGCATTTATTTGGGTCTATTTGATAGATTTCTTCCCCCATAAAAATCGCGCTGTTGGGGCACTCATCTACACATACATCACAGTTAATGCATTTATCACTAATAAGTAGTGCCATGCCTATCCCTTACACACTTGCTATTTTTTTATAAGGGTTACGCGTATCTTGCTGCTCATCTAAATTACGCATCAAAATGGCATGCTCTACATTAATGCTCTCATCTAATGGTATTTTTACACTATGCCCAGACCCTTTTGCATCACTAATCCTTTCGCCCTGTTTGTTTTGCATGCTATCAAGTACAAATGTGATGTTACCTTGCGGGGTCATTAGCTCTAAAGAATCTCCTACACAAAATTTGTTTTTAACGTCTATGTTTACTAACCCCTTTTCGTCGCGCCCTAACACCTCTCCTACAAATTGCTGCTTAGTCGATACCGAATGACCATATTCGTAATTTTGGTAATCTTGATGAGCATGGCGTTTTAAAAAGCCTTCGGTGTAGCCTCTATGCGCTAAGTTTTCGAGTGTTTTAAATAAGTTAGGATCAAACGGCTTACCTGCAACCGCATCATCAATTGCTTTACGGTAAACTTGCGCAGTGCGGGCAACGTAATAAAACGACTTAGTTCGCCCTTCTATTTTTAAACTATGTACGCCCATTTCTGTCAGCTTTTCAACATACTGTACGGCGCGTAAGTCTTTTGAATTCATAATGTAGGTGCCATGCTCATCTTCAAAGGCGGGCATATATTCACCAGGGCGTCCTTGCTCTTCAAGCATGTAAATATTATTGGTTGGCGCACCTTCACCAAGCGTTGGTATCACTGTTTTAGGATCAATTCTATGAACCATTTCACCCGATTCATTTTCAACACCTAGTTTAACGTCGTATTCCCAGCGGCAGGCATTAGTGCATGTACCTTGGTTTGGATCGCGCTTGTTTATATAACCTGAGAGCAAACAACGCCCAGAGTACGCCATACATAATGCACCATGCACAAACACCTCAAGTTCAGTATTTGGGCATAGTGTGCGAATTTCTTTTATTTCTTCAAGCGAAAGCTCGCGCGATAAAATAACCCGCTCAATACCTTGCTTTGCCCAAAACTGCACGCTTGCATAATTAACGGCATTTGCTTGCACCGATAAATGAATAGGCATAGTGGGCCATTTTTCACGTACCAACATAATTAAGCCAGGGTCTGACATAATCAGCGCATCGGGCTCCATCGCAATCACCGGCTCTATATCACGTAAATACGATTTAACTTTGCTGTTATGCGGCGCAATATTAGAGACCACATAAAACTTTTTATTTTGCGCATGGGCTTCATTAATGCCTATTTGTAGTGTCTTTAAATCAAACTCGTTATTGCGTACCCGCAAGCTGTAGCGAGGCTGACCGGCATAAACGGCATCAGCTCCATATGCAAAGGCGTAGCGCATGTTTTTTAAACTCCCCGCAGGGCATAACAGTTCAGGTATAAAAGCAGTGATAGAAGAACCAGCTGGCATAAACGCTCCATACAGCTAACCGAGTACTCATCGGCTATGTGATTAATTAATTTACAAGCGCGGCATTATAAATGCGCCAAACAATGAGCTTTTGATCAAGATCATAAAACTGCAACCAAACTGGTTTTTAATAAAATTAGGTTTTTTCAATTAAAACGCGTATAATTCGCGCCCGTAAATATTCACACTTTTATTTAAAAATTATTGGAGCATAAAGATGGCTTTAGAGCGTACTTTCTCAATCGTAAAACCTGATGCAGTAGCAAAAAACCACATCGGCGCAATCTACAACCGTTTCGAAACTGCGGGTCTTAAAATCGTTGCAGCTAAAATGGTTCACCTTTCAAAAGAGAAAGCTGAAGGTTTCTACGCAGAGCACAGCGAGCGTCCTTTCTTCGGTGCTTTAGTATCTTTCATGACATCTGGCCCAGTAATGGTTACTGTTCTTGAAGGCGAAAACGCTGTTCTTAAAAACCGCGAAATCATGGGTGCTACTAACCCAGCTGAAGCACTAGCAGGTACTTTACGTGCAGACTACGCTGATAGCATCGACGAAAACGCTGTTCACGGTTCTGATGCTGTTGAATCTGCTGCTCGCGAAATCGCGTACTTCTTCGCTGATGAAGAGCTTTGCCCACGTACTCGTTAATTCGAGTTTTACAGCTAACGCTGTAATGCAAAGTAAGAAAAGGGCTTTCGAGCCCTTTTTTAGTCATTACGTAAAGTATCCTTAAGTACATTTTTGATATTTTACTTAATGATTAAAGTGGGTGAATTGTGTACAATTCGTCCTTGTAAATTTTATCTCCACCGTCACCGATTGAGGTTGTTTCATGACCGAGCAAAAAAAGATTAACTTATTAGATTTAAACCGAGATGCAATGCGCGAGCTGTTTGTATCATTCGGTGAAAAGCCATTTCGTGGCGACCAGGTGATGAAATGGATTTATCATTTTGGCGTTGATAACTTTGACGATATGAGCAACGTTAATAAAAAGCTTAAAGAAAAGCTTAAAAACGAATGCGAAATTGTTGCGCCAGAAATCTCAGTTCGCCAGCAAGCAAGCGACGGCACTATTAAGTACGCATTAGTGCTGGATGGCGGCCAAGAAGTTGAAGCGGTATGGATCCCAGAAAAAGACCGCGCCACTTTATGTGTATCTTCACAAGTGGGCTGTGCTCTTGAGTGTACGTTTTGCTCAACTGCGCAACAAGGCTTTAACCGTAACCTTAAAGTATCGGAAATTATTGGCCAAGTTTGGCGTGTAGCTAAAGACATAGGCCTTGATGGCAACAGCGAAAAACGCCCTGTTACCAACGTAGTAATGATGGGTATGGGCGAGCCACTACTTAATATTAAAAACGTCGTGCCAGCAATGGAGCTAATGATGGACGACTGGGGCTTTGGTTTATCTAAGCGCCGCGTAACATTAAGTACCTCAGGGGTTGTACCTGCGCTTGATTTACTAAAAGAAAAAATAGACGTCGCACTTGCTATTTCACTTCACGCACCCGATAACGCACTGCGTGACGTACTTGTACCAATTAATAAAAAATACCCTATTGAAGAATTTTTAGCGGCGTGTCGTCGTTATATCGATGGCTCTAAAGCCAATAAAGACGTAACCATTGAATACGTTATGCTAAACGGGGTTAACGACAGCACCGACCAAGCTCATGAGCTGGTTAAAACGCTTAAAGGTACACCTTCTAAGGTTAACCTTATTCCATTTAACCCGTTCCCAGGTAACGAATACACACGCTCTAGCAACAGCCGTATTGACCGTTTCTCTAAAGTACTGCAAGCAGCGGGTATTACGTGTATTGTGCGCCGTACCCGTGGTGACGATATTGACGCCGCCTGTGGGCAATTAGCTGGCGATGTTGTTGACCGTACTAAGCGTATGGCGAAAAAGAAAATGCGCGACGATAACGCCATTAGTGTAAATATCCAGCAGGCGTAATCTGTAACCACCCTGCGTAAATAGCTTATGCAGGGTGGTTAAGTTGTTTATTTTTAAATAAATGATGCAACACTAAGGGTTTTAGGTAAGATAGACGCTATGGATAGAAAAACAGAGACAAGGTAATGCGATCTTTACTTGCTTTAACACTTTCAACACTAGCCCTTAGCGGATGTGTAAGTGAAAGTAGTTATAACGGCAGTGACAAACCCGTCGTCGAAAACAAAATCAATAATGCAGGCGCAGCACGCACTCGTATCGCCCTCGCTTTACAATATTTAGAAACAGGCAACAACTCGCAAGCAAAGTACAACCTTGAGCGAGCTATAGAATTTGCCCCTAATCTGCCTGAAGTACATTACTCTCTTGCTTATTATTACCAACAAGTAGGCGAAAAAGAGCGTGCCGATAAAGCCTATCAAAAAGCACTAGCAATTAAGCCTGACGATCCGAATACGCTTAATAACTACGGTGTGTTTTTATGTAGCATTGAAGAGTATGATCGCGCAACCGATCAGTTTTTAAAAGCAATTGATATTCCAAGCTATATACGCGTTGCCGAAAGCTACGAAAACCTTGCATTATGTGCCATTGAATTTAACGACTTTGAAAATGCAGAGAGTTACTTTAAACAAGCACTTAATCACAGCTCGCAACGTACATCGACCCTAATAAGCTTAGCCGCCCTTTTTTATGCTAAAAGCGATTTGCATAAAGCCAGCGAAGTACTAAAGCGCCATGACGACACCGGCCGTGTCTCTGCACGGGCTTTATTGCTTGGTTATTTAATTAAGCAGCGAATGGGCAGAATAGAAGAAGCAGAAAAAATTGCCGCCACCATAATGCAAACTTATCCGACAAGTAAGCAAGCCTATGCTATTCGCGATAATCGTACCAAACAAACTGAGTTTGAAATTCTACGCGAAAAATACCGTAAAGCGCAGCTTGAAGAGCTTCAAGAGCAGTACGGCGAAGAGCAAATTAGTGTTGAGCAACCAAAAATTAAAATTATTCGTAAAAAACGCCCAACTACCGATAATTCGACCAGCTTAATTTCCTCAGGGGTTGAGCCTTCAAGCTCAGTATTAAATGAGACGCCAAGCGCGCAGGCAACCATCGCCGCTGTAAACAAACAAAAAAGCGTAGCTGAGCAAAGTGATGACGCTAACACTCTCACGCCAGCCCCACAACCCGCGCAAACTAAAGTAGTTACAACAACTAAAGCAGTAGTGCCAGCTGCGGCAGCGGCTCCAACCTTAAAAAATACTGCCCAGATGCCTGAAATTAACAAAGAACAACCTGCCCAAGAGGTAAACAAGCCTACACCTGCAGAGTCTAAAACAGATACCGCAGCCGTGCTTATGGCATTAACAACGGATCACCAAGCGCAACACACGTCTAAAACCAAAGCTGAGCCGCCAAAAACTGCCGCTACACAAACAGCTAAAGAGGATGACGAAGTAAAAATAATTTCATTTGGCGCACCAAAACAAGCTAACTTTAATACTCCACAAAATGCACGTTCTGCTGCAAATGGCCCACAGAATACGGGCTTAAATAATGCGGTTGTATTTTACGAGGCTAAAAAAGACAGTGCTGTATTTAGTGGTAATTCATACAGCTACAACCAAGACATTACACTCAAAAACTATCAACCAAGTGTAAAACAAGTGCCACCAATGCTTAATCCAAAAGTCCCCCCCTTAAAGGTGCCTTTTCATATTATTGAGTTTGGTGAAAACCTATTTAGCATTTCAGTGCGATACAATGTTAAACTACAAAAACTCCTGCAGTGGAATGGTCTAAAGGAGTCGGATCGTGTTATCAACGGAAGTAAAATTTATTTAAACGATCCTAATATTTATTACGAGATTAAAGCTGGCGATACCCTTTACGACATAGCTACCCAGCGGCATGTATTAATTGATGAATTAATGCGATGGAATAAATTAAGCCCAGATATAGAACTTACACCTGGGCACAGACTATTACTAGTGGATCCAAATTCGTACCTATTATGACAGAAGAAACTACGCAACAAAGCGATGAGCCAAGTGTTGGGCAACTATTAAAAGCGCACAGAGAGCAGGCTAATGTAAGCTTAGAGTCACTTACTGGCCCACTTAAGCTTTCTATTTCTCAGTTACAACGCTTAGAAAGCGATCAGTACCAAACGTTAGGCCCTATTACCTTTGTAAAAGGCTACATTAAAAACTATTGCCGTGAACTACACGTCGATAGCGCCCCTATATTAGCTAGATTGCCTGCACCGCCTGAGCCTACAAAGCCGGCTAACATGCAAAGCTTTTCGCGCCGCACAGAAAAAGAAGCCCACGACAGCCGCCTAATGCTGGTGAGCTACATTATTTTAGCCATTGTTATTGGCTCATCTGCCTTATGGTTTTGGCAAAATGCCACCCCTATCGATGAGCAAACAAGCACAATCAATATTGAAAATTCAATTTTAGATAACCAGCAAACTAACAACGCGCTAAATAACGAAAGTCAGAACACCTCACAGATGCAAGCAACGCAGGCTGTTGAGCGCACACCGGCGGTGATGCCTATAAGCGCTGAACAAGTCCCCTTAAGTGAAGCCGTTAATGCCACGGCGCCTATTGCCGCTGACACCCAAGCAGCCACTAACGAGCCCGACACGCAAAGTAACATCAGTACAATTAACATGGTGTTTAACGATGAGAGCTGGGTAGAAATACACGATGGCGAGGGTGAGCGCATTGCATTTGGCGTAAAAAAAGCAGGCTATAAAATGGCTGTAAGCGGTACCCCGCCTTTTTCAGTTGTGCTAGGTAAGCACGACGTAGTTAGTGTTTCTCTAAACGGCGAACCAGTTGATATCTCTGGTTATCCTAAAAATCGTTTAGCCAAATTTAAATTACCATTAGCAGAGTAGTCGCTATGTTTTCAGAATCTCCAATTAAACGCAGAAAATCAACCCGCATCAATGTAGGCAACGTGCCTATTGGTGACGGAGCCCCTATTGCCGTGCAGTCGATGACCAATACCGACACCCTAGATATAGATGCCACGGTTGCGCAAATCCAATCAATACAAGATGCCGGCGCCGATATAGTGCGTGTATCTGTACCAACAATGGATGCTGCAGAAGCGTTTAAAAGTATAAAAGAGCAAGTTAGTATACCGCTTGTAGCCGATATTCACTTTGATTACCGCATAGCGTTAAAAGTGGCAAAATACGGCGTAGATTGCCTGCGCATAAACCCAGGGAATATAGGTAGTGAAGAGCGCATTAGAGCTGTTGTAGACTCAGCGCGCGAGCATAATATTCCTATTCGTATTGGTGTAAATGGCGGCTCATTAGAGCGCGACTTACAAGAAAAATACGGCGAGCCAACACCCGAGGCATTACTCGAATCAGCAATGCGCCATGTAGATATATTACGTCGCCTTGATTTTGATCAGTTTAAAATATCCGTAAAAGCGTCAGACGTATTTTTAGCGGTAGGCGCATATCGTTTACTGGCTAAAGAAATAGATCAGCCATTGCATTTAGGGATCACTGAAGCTGGCGGCATGCGCTCAGGTTCGGTTAAATCAGCTGTTGGCCTTGGTATGCTACTTGCTGAAGGTATTGGTGATACGTTGCGTGTATCGCTTGCTGCCGATCCAGTACAAGAAATAAAAGTAGGCTTTGATATTCTAAAATCGCTGCGTATACGCTCACGCGGTATTAACTTTATTGCCTGCCCTAGCTGCTCACGCCAAGAATTTGATGTAGTGAGCACCATGAACCAGCTTGAAGAACGCCTTGAAGATGTGGTTGAGCCAATGTCTGTTTCAGTAATTGGTTGTGTCGTTAACGGCCCAGGTGAAGCACTAGTAAGTGATATTGGCCTTGCCGGTGCAAATCGTCGCTCAGGTTTATACATTAATGGCGAGCGTCAAAAAGCGCGTATTGATAACAACAACATTGTTGACCAACTTGAAGGCTACGTGCGCGACTTTATTGCTCAAAAAGAGCAGCAAACACCTATCGACGTTAAAATAGTCGAATAAATACCGCATAAAGCGCCAAACAGCGGTGTTTGGCGTTTACCTTTATAGCTAAAACGCTATAATGTCAGGTCAATTTTTAGCATTCTTGTTGTGTAAGCATTTTTTTATTACACATAAACAGTAATTAGGATTTATCAGTGGCAAAACAAATTCAGGCAGTTCGCGGTATGAACGATTGTCTGCCGGGCGACACGCAAGTTTGGCAGAAAGTAGAAAACATTTTACGCGAGACAGTGGCATCGTTCGGTTATCAAGAAATTCGTTTTCCTATTGTAGAATCAACCGACTTATTTAAACGCTCTATTGGTGAAGTAACCGATATAGTAGAAAAAGAAATGTACACTTTTGCCGATCGTAACGGCGATTTGCTAACACTTCGCCCAGAAGGCACCGCAGTATGTGTACGTGCAGGTAACCAAAATGGTTTACTGTACAACCAAGAGCAACGCCTTTGGTACATGGGCCCAATGTTTCGCCATGAACGCCCGCAAAAAGGTCGTTACCGTCAGTTTCACCAATTTGGTTTAGAAACATTTGGTATTGCCACAGCCGACATAGACGCAGAAGTTATTTTATTAACAGCCCAATTATGGAAAGCGTTTGGCATTAGCGAGCACGTACGTTTAGAGCTTAACTCGCTAGGATCTAACGAAGCGCGCGCCGATTACCGCGATGCACTGGTTGCCTACCTTGAACAACATACCGACGTGCTTGACGAAGACTCAAAACGCCGTATGTATTCAAACCCATTACGTGTACTTGATAGCAAAAACCCAGACGTGCAAGCAATCTTAGTGGATGCACCTAAATTGTCTGAGCATTTAGATGCTGAATCAAAAGAACATTTTGCAAATTTATGTGAACGTTTAGACGCAGCTGGCGTCATATACACGGTTAATGAAAAGTTAGTACGTGGTTTAGACTACTATAACCGCACCGTGTTTGAATGGGTAACAGATAGCCTTGGCGCACAAGGTACAGTATGTGCCGGCGGACGCTACGATGGCTTAGTAGAGCAACTTGGCGGTAAAGCCACCCCAGCGGTAGGTTTTGCAATGGGCCTAGAGCGTTTAGTGCTGTTACTCCAAGCACTTGAGTGTGTAGGTGACATTCGCCGCAATGCTGATGTATATTTAGCGGCAATGGGCGACAAAGCAAGCATTCAAGCCCCAGCCATTGCAGCTCAATTGCGTAGCGACGTGCCAGGTTTACGCGTTATGGTGCATGCTGGCGGCGGTAACTTTAAAAAACAACTAAAACGAGCTGATAAAAGCGATGCACTAGTGGCTGTTATTATCGGCGAAGATGAATTAGAAAAAGGCGTTGTGACCATTAAATATTTACGTGAACGTAAAGAGCAAGTCACACTAGAATTAGAACAAGCTAAAGCGCTATTAGCTGAGCTTATCAATAGCTAAGCTAACTTAAGAGGTAATAATGGACATTTATTCAACAGAAGAACAACAAGCAGAAGCCATTAAGCGCTTTTTTCGCGAAAACGGTATTTCACTTGCGCTAGGTGTAATTGTGGGTTTAGGCGGATTATACGGCTGGAAAGCCTACAACCAAAACCAAATTACAACGGCTGAGCAAGCGTCTGACGAATATACAACACTTGTACAAAGTGACGATGTACTTGGCGCGGCCGATACATTCATTAAAAACAACCAAGACACAAGCTATGCAACTTTAGCCGCTTTTGTTGCGGCAAAAGACGCTGTTGATGCAAAAAAATTAGACTTAGCTAGCGAAAAACTAAGCTGGATTGTTACAAACGCCCAAAGCGAAGAGCTTAAAGCCATCGCAATTACGCGTTTAGCCCGTATTCAACTTGCGCAAAGTAAGTTTGACGAAGCTCTAAGCACCTTAAACTCGCCACTACCAGAGGCATACAGCGCCAATGTAGCAGAACTTAAAGGCGATATTTACATTGCGCAAGGTAATAAAGACCAAGCTCGCTCTGCATACCAAGCAGCGGCTGAAGCAGCGGGCTCAGCAACAAACCCTTTATTACAAATTAAATTAGACGACCTAGCAGTAACTAGCCCAGCGGCATAAGGTTTTAGGTATGAAAAAAATAACAACAGCAACGCTCGCACTATGTATGGCAACACTTATGGGTTGCTCATCAAGTGATGACGAAGACGAGTTAGTACTTCCTGAAATTGTTAATCAGTTTGAAACAGAGGTAGTGTGGCAAGAGTCGGTTGGCAGTGGTGTAGAGCATTATTTTTCTCGCTTATCGCCTGCTGTTTACAAAGACACTATTTATGTAGCCAGCCGCGAAGGCCAAATTGAAGCGCTGTCGCTTACTAATGGCGATACACTATGGGAAACCGACATACGTGAAGACGTATCGTTTTGGCCATGGTCAGATAACGGCACTGCAAAATTATCAGGCGGTATACTACAAGCTTATGGTAAAATTTACGTAGGCTCTGAGCACGGTTTTATTATTGCGCTTGACCGTGAAACCGGTGAAGAAGTATGGCGTAAAAATGTACCTGGCGAAGCGCTGTCTAAACCAGCCGCAGGCGATGGCCTAATTTTTGTAAACTTAGGCTCGGGTAAATTATTAGCACTTCACCCAGATACAGGCGAAGAACGCTGGAACTTTGAGCAAGAAGTGCCACCGCTTACTTTACGCGGCCAAAGCTCGCCAACTGTAGCAAACGGTGGGGTGTTACTGGGCCTAGAAACAGGCAAACTAAGCGTGCTTATTTCAGAAAGCGGCTACTCAGCATGGAGCGCAGAAATTGCCGTTGCTAAAGGCGCATCAGAATTTGAGCGTTTAGTGGATGTAGACACGCAACCTATTATTAGCGGTCCTTACGCTTATGCTATTGCATATAACGGTAACCTAGCAGCGGTAGATATTCGCTCAGGTAATGTTGTATGGAAACGTGAATACAGCAGCTATCGCGAAATAGCGATGGATGCCCAAACTATTTACCTAGTAGATAGCGAAGGCGTAATTTACGCACTAGATAAAAATTCAGGTATTGAACGTTGGAGCCAACCCGCTCTGCGTGGTTGGTACCTAACAGGCCCTGCAGTAGCAGGTAGCCATTTAGCTTTAGGTGACCAAGAAGGTAACCTGCATTGGTTAAACAAAGACACTGGCGAGTTAGTATCTCGTGAAGAATTTGACAGCTCGGGCTTTTTTGTAGAGCCGGTTGTAGCCGACGACAAGCTAATTTTATACACCCGTGATGGTGAAGTTAGCGCGGTTACAATACCGAACTAACTAGCTAACACTTAAAGGTTTTTTGTAAGGCTTCGCACTGCGAAGCCTTTTGTTGTTTTTTAAAGAGGTAGTTTATGCTTCCCGTGATCGCTCTAGTTGGGCGACCCAATGTGGGCAAATCCACATTATTTAACCGTTTAACACGTACTCGTGATGCACTCGTAGCCGATTTTCCAGGTTTAACACGAGATAGAAAATATGGCCAAGCTAATTACGATGGCTATGAATTTATCGTGGTAGACACGGGTGGTATTGATGGCTCCGAAGAAGGCATCGAAACCGAAATGGCTGATCAGTCATTACTCGCCATTGAAGAAGCCGATATTGTGCTGTTTTTAGTTGATGCCCGCGTAGGCATGACCGTAGCCGACCAAGCCATTGCAAATCACTTGCGAAAGCAAGAGAAAAAGTGCTTTGTGGTTGCCAACAAAACAGACGGCATTGACGCCGACTCAAACTGTGCTGAATTTTACCAATTATCATTAGGTGAAGTACATCATATCGCGGCAGCCCATGGCCGTGGTATAACACTGTTGCTTGAACAAACGCTACAACCTGTAATTGCAGAGCTTGCCGCGCTTGACGAGGACGTTGCTGATGATGACGAAGAATTAATCGACCTTTATCAAGAAGCCGAAGGCGACGATACAGACCATCAAGCGTTTGCCGATAAACCAGTAAAACTGGCTATTATTGGTCGCCCTAACGTAGGTAAGTCTACACTTACAAACCGTATACTTGGTGAAGAACGTGTAATTGTATACGATATGCCAGGCACCACCCGCGACTCTATTTATATTCCGATGACCCGTAACGACAAAGAATATATTTTAATAGATACCGCAGGAGTTCGTAAGCGTAAAAAAGTAAGCGACGTAGTTGAAAAGTTCTCAGTAATTAAAACGCTTCAAGCCATTGAAGATGCAAACGTTGTACTACTTGTTGTTGATGCTCGCGATGGTATTTCTGATCAGGACTTAAGTTTATTAGGTTTTGCGCTTAACTCAGGGCGTTCATTAGTTATTGCTGTGAACAAATGGGATGGGCTTGATGATTACGTTAAAGACCGTATTAAAACAGAGCTTGATCGCCGTTTAGGCTTTATTGACTTTGCACGCTTACACTTTATATCTGCGCTTCATGGTACAGGTGTTGGTCACTTATTTGAGTCGGTTGATGAAGCGTACGAGTCAGCAACTAAACGTATTAGCACCGCAATGCTACGCCGTATTATGGACATGGCACAGGCCGATCACCAGCCGCCACTTGTTCGTGGTCGTCGTGTTAAGCTTAAGTACGCACATGCGGGTGGTTATAACCCGCCACGTATTGTAATTCACGGTAACCAAGTTCACGATTTACCAGATAGCTACAAACGCTACCTGATGAACTACTACCGTAAAGCACTTAAAATTATGGGTACCCCAATCAAAATTGAATTTAGAGAAGGTGATAACCCATTTGCAGGGCGTACTAACAAAGTAACCCTTTCGCAAAAACGTAAAATTCGTGCCTTTGCTAAAGAAAACCGTAATAAATAAACTGCATAAGCATTAATTTATTTCAAAAAAAACGGCGTACTTTTTAGTACGCCGTTTTTTATGCTTTATACCAATTAGCTTAATTGAGTAATTTATTTTGAGGCTTGGTATTAAAGATTAAGTAATGCCAATTGCACCAGCCGCTCAACCGTGGTGTCTTGGCTATTTTTAGGCGCTTTGGGGTAATACTTAGATTTTGGCGGCTTAATAGATATAAACCCATGATTGGTTGCCATTTCGTGGGCTAACAGTTTTCGCTCTTTGGGGGTTAAATGGTTTTCGTGTATTTTTGCAAGCTCCCCGCTATCAAGCCATATGCCAGCGCAACCTGGGCACTCGTCTATCTCAACCACTTTGAGCGGTGAAAAAAACCGGCGCATCATCACCACTTTTTTGCACTTTGGGCAATTAATTCGTTGCGATACATCGTATTCACTCTCGCTATATTCACCCAAGTACTTAAGTAGCACCTGGCCATGCTTTAACTCAGGCGAGCTAAACTTAAAAATTTGGCTGTTATCAAAAAATACGCCGCCTTGTGCTGACGTGTAAACAGTAATCCCGCCAATTAATAACGGCTCAAGAGAGGTATTTGTGCGTGGGCATAACATTCTAAAATCCTTTTATTTTAATACTTAACTTACACTACTTTACTCAAGTGCTTTATGAATAAGCCCAACAAGCGGTGGTGGCAATGTAATATGTCCAGCCAATACAAACTCATGTGCTTCGTCTGACATTTTTTGCCAAGTACGGCGAATAATCCCTATCCATTTCAGCTCATCGTAATCAGGCTTGCTATTAGCAAACCCGAGCATGTAATGCTCAATAAATACAAGGCTAGCTACATCTTCTACTAATTGGCTGTCGGGGTTATGTTTAATATTCTTTTTAGCCACTGCATCGTACACTCTGTTTTGCTCAGCCTCACCGTACCCAGCTTGCTGCATAAGCGCTACAACACTACTTGCATGAAATATATAAAGTGCACCGCGCCACTGATGATAGCCCTGCTTATTCATTGCAAAGTCACTACGCGGCGACTTCCAGCGCTGAATATGCTGTGCACGCACTGCAATTTGCATGAGTTCATCGGCATCGGGTTTAAATCGGCTAAGCATGTTGCTCATACGCTGTGAGTATAAATACTCTTTAGGAACACTCTCCCCATTAAGTTGCTCACTGTTAGGGTCTTGGTTGTTTGCTTCATCAATTAAGGCGATTACTTTATTAAACATGACGGTCATTTTTTATAATAAGTTTTAATCATTCTAAACGCTGATAAAACAATAAACTAGTGCGCCACTCAGTTACGCAGTGAAATTTGTGCAATCAAAAAGTTACACTAAAAAGTACAGGTTATAAAAGTAGGCGCATTGATTAAGCTAACTTGTTATTATCTTAGAAACAAAAATAACATATGTGCGTAAACTAATAAAAATCAACGCGCTAAAAATGAGAATAATATGTTTAAGAAAAGTATTTTAGCTATGTGCTTAGCAGCCACCTCGCTACCAAGCCTTGCCGACAGTAACATCGATTTAAAAACCATTATTGATAACCATTGGCAAAACGCCAAAGCTGAAAAAATATTTTTTCGAACCGACCCAGACGGCTGGAAACCAAATGGCACATTACCCAATTGGAGCGAGCAAGCCATTGCTAAGCGCCAAGCTTATAACAACAGCGTACTAAAAAGCTTAGCCAGCATAGACCCAAAAACGCTCAACAACGATCAACTAATGAACTACCGCTTATTTAAATATGAGCGAGAAACCGAGCAACAAAGCTACCTCTATCAAGATAAGTATTTTCCGGTTAATTTTTTAAGTGGCTGGCATACTTACTTTGCAGAAGCGCCCGCTAATATGGCTTTTTTAACAGCAGATGATTACAACGCATTTTTAATCAGCCTTGCCGACTACCCACGCTTTAATCAGCAAAATATTGATTTAATGAAAGAAGGTATAAAAACAGGCTTTACCCATTACTGTAAAACCTTTGAAAATTACAGCCAAAGCATTAGCGCGCACATAGTTAACAACCCCAAAAACAGCGCCCTTTACGAGCCCTTTACGCGTATACCTAATACCTTTAGCGCAGCGCAAAAAGCAAGCTTAAAACAAAAAGCCCAAGCTGTAATTAAAGATAAAGTAATTCCTGCCTATCAGCATTTTTACGACTTTTTTGAAAACGACTATATGCCACATTGTAGAACGCAGCCGGGCATTGCAAGCGTAAAAGGCGGGCTTGATTACTACAAGTACACGGTTAATTACTACACCACAACAAACGCCACACCTAAACAAATACACGCACTAGGCCTTAAAGAAGTTGCGCGCATTAAAGCGCAAATGCAAAATATTATTGATGAAGTAGAATTTGATGGCACCTATAGTGAGTTTTTAGAATTTTTAGCGACCGATGAGCAATTTTACGCAAAAGACGCGCAAGACCTGCTAGAAAAAGCCGCTTTTATAACGCAAAAAATGTATGGCAAACTCCCCACTTACTTTGGCCATTTACCGCGTAATACCTTTACTATAAAAGGCTCAGCGAGTCGTGGTGCGTTTTATATGCCACCTGCTGATAACCGCTCTCCTGGCACTTACTTTTTAGCCTCAACACCTAAACTGCAGCCTTTATATAATTTAGAAGCACTCAGCCTGCACGAAGCCATACCTGGGCATCATTTACAAAATGCCATTGCTATGGAGTTAAATGTACCCGAATTTAGACGCACACTTAGCCACTCTGCATTTGGCGAAGGTTGGGCACTGTACACAGAGCGCTTAGGTAAAGAAGCGGGTTTTTATCAAAGCCCATACAGTGATTTTGGCCGTTTAGGTTACGAAATGTGGCGTGCAGTGCGCTTAGTGGTTGATACCGGCATTCATGCCTTTGGTTGGAGCCGCCAAAGAGCGATTGATTACTTAGCCAGTCACACCGCTTTACCACAGAGCGCCGTGGAGGATCAGATAGATCGTTATATTTCATGGCCAGGCCAAGCGCTCTCTTACAAAATGGGCGAAATAAAAATACGCGAATTACGTGCAAAAGCCGAAAAAGAACTCGGCACACAATTTGATATTCGCAGCTTTCACGACACTGTAATAGGTCAAGGCTCGCTCCCTATGGCAGTACTTGAAGACGTAATAAACGATTGGATAGCAAAACAAAAATCGGCTATTTAACATTAAAAGTAGCGGTATTATTTACCGCCTCTTTCTAAATGGACTTTTTAATGAAACACCTACTTATTTTTATATCACTCATTTTATTTAGCAGCCAAGCTAATGCGTTTTGTTTAGACGCACCAAACTACATTGAAAGCGTAGAATATGGCGTTTGTGGGGAGCAAACAGATTCAATTTCCCTTACGCCTTATTTTATTATATGGATGCTTTTAAACGTGTTATTCGGACAGACTCTTAATAAACCAAATATACACGTAGGTTTCAAATATTTACTTTTTCTCTGTGCATTCCCACTCAGCCCGCTAGTGCTTTTAATGAATTTAGCCGGAATGGTGGTATCTCGCGTTTATAAAAAATACTCAAACACCGCAAAAAATAAAGCCCAACCTAACCATGATTGCGCAGAACCTGTTATAGAAAAACCGAGCGTTAAGCAGCAAATAATTGGTGAGTACATTTTTGACAGCATGCAACAGGCTTTAATTAAAGAAGATAATCACTTCACATTAGAGCCTAAATCCATGCAGGTACTAAGCTATTTAGTTGAACAACAACCAAGGATAGTTAGCCTAGAAGAGTTACATAATAATGTATGGGAGAATCAAATAGTAACCGACACCGCAGTTAGGCGAGTTATTAGCAAACTACGTGTAGCCCTTAACGATAACGACACAAAAAACCCCAAATATATAAAGTCTGTAATGAAGCGAGGTTATCAGCTTATAGCTGAAGTAAAAACACAACCTGTTGAATCATAATGACTTATAAAAGTTATAACCAAGGTAATACCATGGTTATAACTTTATAATAACTAGTTAATGGCTTTGTTATCGTTATTTTTTGCCAATCGTTTTAATTTGTTTAGGCGCTATAGAGCGACTCACAAAATTAAACAATTAAGGAAAAAATATGAAACACTTATTACCTCTATTACTAGTATTAACCATAACAGTAATTACATTAAGCCTTATCAACAGCAACGAGTGTATAGAAATAGGTAACGCATCTATTGCCAGTATTTCATTCGGCACTTGTGATTTATCTAACTCTCAATCAAACATATCACCACTTTTAGCTTTATTTTGGTTAGCCATGAGCGTTTGCTTTGCAATTACATTACCTAAATCAACTGTTGCTAATAAGTACAAAATTGCCTTATTTATATTTGGGTTACCACTCACTGTTTTTGTTTATTTAATTGCCTATATATCTGAAAACATACGCCAAGCAACTCAATCTTGTAAGTAAACCTATATGAGCAAGTCACACTTGCTCATCCTTCCTTAATAAAATACAAGTGAAAATCAATCCCTACCCGCTTTTGCTTCGTAAACTTAATGATTACAAAAACCAGAGCATTAAGTATGAGCAAACGCATTTTATATTGGCTACAAAACGATTTACGCCTAACCGATAACCTTATTTTTAGTGGCCTTGCATCCGAGCAATGCGCGCTTGATATTGTATTTGTTATAAACCCGCACTGGTTTAAAAATAATAACTACCAACAAAAACCTTACGGCATACATAAGCAGCAGTTTTTAATGCAAAGCCTGTACGAATTACAACAAGCACTTATTGAGCGAGGCCAAACCCTGCATGTGCTTGAAGGCGAACCCGTATCGGTTTTGAAAGCGCGTATAACTGCGCAAAATATTGATGAAGTGGTATACAGCGAGCAATTTGGCCTGTACGAGCAACGCCAAATAAACTTACTCAAAGCACATTGCCCAAATACACAATTTACAGGAACGCAGCAAGACACGCTCTATAAACAAAGCGACCTCCCCTTTGATTTAAGCGAATTACCTAAACACTTTACCCCGTTTCGTAAAAAGGTAGAGGCCGCCAATAGCCCCATTACACCTTCTACTTTGCCAAACGGTTTGCTCCCTCAACCAATAACCTTATGCGCCAAAAAACCTATAGAACGTGTAACAAATAAAGGCGTAATGCATGGCGGGCTTAACAGCGCGCAAACACATTTAAAGCAGTATTTTGCAGGTGTAATGCCAAGCACTTATAAAACGACTCGCAACGAACTTGATGGCTTTAACAACACCACCAAATTTAGTACTTGGCTTGCCTTTGGCTGTATAAGTGCAAAACAAGTTTACAAAGCCGTGGAAGATTACGAGCAAAGCAACACGGCAAACGAGTCTACTTACTGGATTAAATTTGAATTGCTATGGCGAGAGTATTTTAAATGGCATGCACTTAAAGCAGGTAGCAGCCTGTTTAGCTTTAAAGGCCAAAAACAGACTAAACCACTCACTACTTTTTCACCTACACGTTTTGCAGCATGGTGTAATGGCACAACGCCTTACCCACTTGTAAATGCCATTATGGAAGAACTAAACACTACGGGTTACATTTCAAACCGAGCACGGCAAATTGCAGCAAGCTGTTTAGTAAACGAGCTTAGCCTTGATTGGCGATACGGCGCGGCTTATTTTGAACAGCAATTGATTGATTACGACGTAGCGGCTAACTGGGGCAACTGGCAGTACATAGCCGGTGTAGGGGTTGACCCGCGTGGCGGTCGCCACTTTAATATTGAAAAGCAAACCGCGCAGTTTGATCCGCACGATATTTACACTAATAAATGGCAAGGTAATAAAAATACCAGCGCGCAGTTGGATAGCTTAAACGAAGTTGATTGGCCTATATAAGCCAATCAACCTCCATCAGGTTATATTTAAAACAGCTGCACAATGCCTACATTAACGGCAAAGCCACCTAAGGTTAAAAACAAAAATAAACAGCCTGCTAATAACAGTGGTTTTATACCCGCTTGGCGAATAGCGCCAACGTGGGTTCGCAGCCCAAGTGCGACCATGGCAATGGTGAGCAATATATTGTCAAACCATACAATGGCGTTTGTAGCACCTTGAGGAATAACCGATAACGAATGCACGCCACTTGCCATTATAAATAGCATTGCAAACCAAGGGATTGTAATACCCGCTTTTTGCTCGCTGCTGTGCCTGTTGTTGTTTGCTTTTGCATGCTTTTTACTTTGCCAAAACGATAAACCAACTAAAAATGGTGCAAGCATCATTACGCGTAGCATTTTTTCTATCACGGCGGTGTCGGCCGCATTGGCGCTTATCGCTGTGCCCGCTGCAACCACTTGCGCAACTTCATGTATAGTTGAGCCAACAAAAATACCGTAAGCGTGCTCACTCAACCCCATATAATCAAACATTATTGGGTAAGCAAACATACTTAACGTGCCAAACACCACTACCGTTGCTACCGCTACTGATACTTTATGCGCCTGTGCTTTTATAACAGGCTCGGTTGCCATTACCGCTGCGGCGCCACAAATAGAACTACCCGCGCCTATTAGTATGGTTGTTTGCTCATCGAGCTTAAATACGCGCTTACCTAGCTGCACTGCTAATATAAACGTTCCTACAAGCATAACAACGTCGGTTAGTAAGCCACTCCAGCCCACACCAGCTACTTGCGTAAAAGTTATTCTAAAACCAAACAACACAACGCCCGCTTTAAGCAATATACTTTTAGCATAATCAACCCCCACATCGGTACGCGTAGCTATGCGCGAAAACACACTGTTACCCACAATAATGCCAAGCACAATACCAATAGTGAGTGAGCTAAATTGCGCAGTTTGCATTATTTGTAACTTACTTAATGCAACAGATGCTCCCGCCAAAACAACCACCAGCAGCATACCTAACCACCAGCGCGTATCGCCGTATTGCTTAGTATTAATACCCAAATTTTTAATAGCGCTAAGCATACTATTCCCTCAATCAAACAACTCTAATTAGTTGACTTTATTTTAATAAAGGCCAAAATATAACTCCAATATATTAAAATCATGATTTGATAACTTAAAGTTATACAGTTTAGGGTTATACAATGAACTTACATGCACTTAGGGTGTTTTATACAGTGGCTAAATTAGGTAGCTTTTCAGGTGCAGCCGAAGCGCTTTTTATAAGTCAGCCTGCTGTATCAAAGGCTTTAAAAGAGCTAGAGCATCAGTTAAATATTCAACTTATAGAACGTGCATCTAAAGGCAAAAAACTCACTTTAAGTGAAGGTGGGCAAGCGCTTTTTGAACATGCGCGTAGTATTTTTGCTATAGAAAAAGCCGCCATTGACGATATAAAATCGCGCACAGGGCTTAAGCGCGGCACGCTCGTTATTGGCACCAGCACCACCATTGCCAGTTATTGGCTACCGCCCTATTTAGCCAAATTTTGCGCGCAGTACCCACATATAAAAGTGGAAGTACAAGTGGCTAATACCGCGCAAATTGAGAACGCATTGCTAGAGTGCACTATAGATTTAGCATTGGTGGAAGGCACACCTACCGAGCCGCATATCATAAGTAAACACTGGCAAAACGATTTAATGAGTGTTGTTATACCTAGTAACTTTAAGCCCACGAAAAACTTAAAAACATGGCTAAACAAACAGTTTTGGTTATTACGTGAGCCAGGCTCGGGCACGTTAGAAATGTCGGTTAAGTTATTAGCAAAGCATGGCGTGCAGGCTGAGCGCAGTATGCAATTGGGCAGCAACGAAGCCATAGCAAGGGCTGTTGCTCAAGGTATGGGGGTCGCTTTATTGCCAAATGTAGTTACTGAGGATTTAGTGCAGCTAGGTAAATTAACACGCCTGAGCCAAAAAAATAACGAGCAACTATCTCGGCCACTTTATCAACTGCATTATAAAGACAGACCGTCTTCACATGCTGCGCAAGCATTCGAAAAAAGTTTATTTAGTGAGTAGTGCTCGCAATCTGTTAGTAGTGAGGCACCAGTAGAAAATTTACATAAAGTTTAATCCTTGAAATCAAAATTTGAGCCCTTTAGTCTTTCTAATGCCTATTAGCTAAGTTAAAACTCACTTGTGTTACGTGATACACCTTTCATGCTTCACTATTAAATTAAAATAATTTTTAAACATGTGTTCAGAACTGGTATCCCTTAAATCCACATCAAAATAGTAGCCGTCTTCTAAAACTTTCAAACTCTCTAAATCATTGCAAATGCGCTCAAGAATCAAATATTTATATTTTGGCGTTATATTTTTTATTTCATCCAGAGTGAGCCCTTCGGCATCAAAGTTTAAAACAACTCTTAAACTGGTACCTGAATAACCATGCCTTACAAAACTAATTCGGCTATCAATTGATAAAAAAAAGGTGCTGAAGTGATTTTTATCTTCCTCGTACTCCCATTGAGAAGCATCCCCCCAAATTAAAATAAAAATAGCACCAAAAATAGCTGCAGCTACATATAATTTGTTGGCATTTATCATAAACCACAATTGAACTTTTTCAGTTCGCATTAATTTCATAAGTCACATAACTTTTAAATAAAGGACTAAAATGAGTCGGATAAAATAAGTGACTAATGAACAAAACCAATGCCTTGCTCATTTACATATTTGGTTAATATAACCAGGCTCAAGAAAAATACCTTGATGCTACACCAATGCCGATAAGTAAAATAATTAATAAAACCCAATACCTTTTTGAACCATCTAAATTTTCACCGCAGACTGGGCAAGATGATGACGCGATTGGAGTCCCGTTAATATTTGTCGTTTTAACAACTGGGGAGGTAATTCCTGATTTACACTTTTTGCACTTCATAAATATCCATATTAATTATAAAAAATCGCGAGTTGATGCTCACATAACACTTAACTAATTGATGTTAAATGGCAGGCTGTTATTAGCAACAAATCACAGAAAACCAAACTTTATACATCCTTTTAATTGAATTGCCATAACATAAGAATAGACCTTACAAGCCCTGTGTTAAATCTTGCGCTAACGTACCCGTTGGCTTTTCAATTACGCGCACTAACTCTTTACCATTGTCTTTTACTATAAACGTTGGGGTGTATTGCAAGTCGTGCGCCTGTGCAATGCCTGCATCGTCTTGCTTGTTGTAACCCACGGCCACATATTTAACGCTTGCAAGTTTTACCTTAGATTCATCAAGTAACTTAATAAGCTTTGGCACTTCGCGATGGCTGTCGTGGCACCAAGTGCCAAATAATACAACTAATGCCTTGCCTTCTAGCTTTTGCATTAAGGCTATATCTTGTGCTGTTGGGGTATACGCTTTGTATTGTTCGTTAAATTTGTCGTAGTCGCTTAGCAGTGCTTGCGTACTTATCTCGCCCGAAAATGGCGCTGTAGCAGCGCAGCTTACAAGCGGCATGCTTAAAGCGCACAGTAAAATTAATTTTTTAAACATGAGGTACTCTTTAATTGGGTATTTAATTAAGTATTAATTTAGATATCAAACGACTATACCCAATATTGAGCGTGGAGTGAACAGCTCTCAGGCGTTACTTTTTATCCATAAAAAAGTTAACTTGCGATAAGTTAGTTAAATATTCTCGCCTTACGTCTTTATTCTCAGCTAGCTTATCTAAATCACCAATTAAGGTTACAAGCTTAGTATGCGAGTGGCGGTTCGTTTCTATAAAATCGTCTTGCTTGTCATCACTCTCATCGCGCTCTTTTTTATGCATAGAGTAGCTATTTTCGTTTTCTTCGAGCCAAATATCGTCAATTAAGCGAATGTCACTTTTGCTAATGGTTTGTTCTTGCATCGCCATTTGCAGCTCGTATTGATTGGTTTGCGGGTTAAACTCAAACATTTTTGTATCAACATCAACCTCGTGTGACTGATCAAGCCCCACAAGTTCTTTATTTTTAACGGCGGTACCTACGTTATAACTCTCTTCTTTGTCGTAGTAGTCGGGGCGACTGTATTGATAATCAAAATAGCTACTTACATTTTTACTTTGTGTTACACCGCTAAGATCCCCTAATTGGGCTTGTTCAGTTACTTGGCTTAGCTCAATGGTACTTTTAGGTTGATAGTCGCCGTTATCCAGCGCATATGAAAAAGTGGCATCAAAATCAGCGAGCTTAGAAATACCCTCCCCTAAAGTATTGGGTGCTTTATTACCGAGCCCTTGGTAACGGGCATCGTTTGTAATCATGTTATCAACTAAATCGGCAACCATGGCGCGCCCGTCATTAAAGTGCTGTTCTGCAAGCGACTCCAAATTGCTATAACGCTCAGCCGCCGCTGACATACTCGCAAAAGCGCCTTTAAACAATACAAAACCTTGTTGCATTGCCTCGTCGCCCTTACGAGCAAATGCCGAGTCTTTACTATCCTCGGTACTGTTTACTCGACTATCTTCTAAGCTTTCATCAAGCGACGCTAAATACAGCTGCATTTGCTGCGTGTCTTTAGCGCCAATGGTTGACATATCGAGTGCAAAATCAATGTCGTTTTGCCCACTCTCGGCTTTAAACACAAGTGCTTGCTGGTTTGATGCTTCATCAATGGAGTAACTTAAATCAAGTGTGTTCTCACCATAATCAAGCGCATCATTTTGCGTTGTTGAAAACGACACATTAAAACCCGCTAGCTGCTGACTATTAAAGCCGGCTAAAAAGTCTAAACTCATGTCTGATTGATTTGGCACAGTAATAGGGTTAAATGAGTTTTCGCTTACTTTAAAAAACTCATCGGCCATTTCACCAACACCCGACATAACCTGCGTTAAAGCCGTATGTTCAGCCTCAGATAAATTGCCACTAACTTCGTAACTTATACCAAAGCCATCTATCGCTTCACCGGTTTCTTCGTCATAACCTTGCGATGAGTTAAAGGTAATGTTTATAACATCACCTTCTTTAGTTTTTACCGAGAGCTCAAACAGGTAGTTATCGTCATCCCCGTATTTTGCGCGATTAAGGCTTTCCATGTATGGGTTAAGCGTGCGCTCAACACGTTGCTGACTTGAGGCTAAAAAAGTTTTTTGCTCATGCCCAAGTTGTCCCAAGTTTGACAAAATATCGCTGGTATTAGCGTAAGCACCTTGAATATTTTTAACCGAAGTATTTAATCGCTCAATTAATTTATCGCTGCTTTCGTTTTTTAATAATCCCTCATGCTGAGAGGTAATTACGGTGCGCAGGGCGAGTTCTTCATTGGAGGGTTTATAGTTATTAAGGCTTGGTGTGCTCGATATTGTAAATAGTGAGGTTAATTGCTGCTGTAAAACATCCTCAACTTTTTGATTACTAGCCAGTGCTTCGTCAATAGTTTCGTTATTTAACTGGCTAAGCAGCTCGTCGGTTATTTTAGGCGCGTTAGTGTGTAAATCATTAATAGCTTGAAGGTCACCGCTACTTTGTGGCGCCGCCAAAGAGATTTGACTCGTATTATTAACTGATTGAGCAAGTAAAGCGCTTAAATTGGCGTGGTTGCCAAGAGTGCTGTTAACCATGATTTTCCTTAATCGCTAAACCTATTAAGTAATCTATCGGACACAGCATAAGAATCTTTAGTTTAAGGAGAGGTTTTTACCTATTAATTATACAAACAACCCATTAATAAATTTAATAAGCATAAATAACATAAATCAAAACCGAATAAACGTAGGTCGAATAAGCGAATCGCCATTCGACCATTCACCACTTTGTTTATTTACAACCCACTCAACTTTTAAGCGCTATTCTGCTCGCTTATTACTTTCATCTGTTTCTTTTATCCTTTGCACTAAAAAGTCGACCGCCGCTTTTACCTTTGGCACTAAATAGCGCTGCTTTTGGTACAACAGATAAACGGCCATATTGGTGTTTTGCGTTATTGCTAACTCATGTTCAAACTTAAGCTCTTGTAACTCACCCGCTTCAAGGTAGGATTTAAGTGCCCACCGAGTCGACATTAAAATCCCTTCTCCGTTGCAGGCTTTTTTAGCCAGCCAATTCCCATTATTTGAAATAGCAACGGCAGGCGCTGATACGTCGTGCCATTGTTCATCTATTTTACATAACCACGGCGTAGGCCCTGAGGGTGTTTTAAAATATAGGCCACGGTGCTGCTGTAATTCCATAGCACTTTTAGGCATACCGTATTTTTGTAAATAGCCAGGCGATGCAACTGGTATAAAGCCATTATCCATAAGCTTAATTGCTAACACGCGCTCGTTAGGTGCATACCCTCCACGAATGGCTATATCAACGTCGTCACGCCCAAGGGTAGAAAGCTCATCGCTTAGGCTTACATCCAGTATAATTTCGGGATACAAAACACTAAATTCATCAAGTAGCGGCATTAAAATTTTGTCGCCAAAGCCAACCATACAACTAATTGATAATCGCCCCATGGGTGTAGTTTGATAACTGCGCACTGTTTCTTGGCTTTGCGCCAGTTGCCCCAAAATTTGCTGCATATCGTTGTAGTAAATATGCCCAACTTCGGTAAGCTTAACAATGCGGGTTGAGCGTTTTAAAAGCGTAGCGCCTAAACTTTTTTCTAAATCGGCTACTCGGCGCGACAACGACGAAGGCGGCACACCAAACGCTTTTGCTGCTTTAGTAAAACTGCCTGTTTCGACTACTTTTATAAAATACCGTATGGCTTTTAGTTGATCCATGCTGCCTCTGTGTTAAGTAAGCTTTATTATTGCCTTAAAGGCAAAAGTGATTCGCATTTTCCCCTATATGTAAGCAAATTAAAACAAGTAATAATAACCTTAACTTATCTACACGCTTTAATTTATTTAACGCCAATAGTTAAAGCTTAAAACCAAAGGCTACATTATGATTACTTTGCACGGCTTCGCAGCTAGTAACTATTACAACTTGGTTAAGCATGTACTTTTACACAAAGAGCTGCCATTTAATGAGCACCTCATATACAACAACGACGAGCAGTTTTTAGCTGTAAACCCTATGGGAAAAGTACCGGCTATTACCACCGCTGATGGGCTAAATATTGCAGAGTCGAGCGTTATTTGCGACTACCTTGAAGAAACCTACCCAAGCAACACGCTATACCCTGAAGATTCAGCCGAACGTGCTTTTGTTCGCCAACTTATGAAAACAAGTGAGCTTTACTTTGAATTACCAAGCAGACGCTTGATCCCGTATGTATTTACAGGCTCACCTGCCCCTGAACACGTGAAAGACGACATTCGCAAATTATTAACGCGCGGTGTAAACGCCCTTTGTGAATTAACGCATTTTTCGCCGTGGATAGCAGGCGAGCAATTTAGCATGGCAGATATTTACGTTTACTACGTAAATACAGTGGTTAACGCATTTACGCCAAAAGAGCTTAACTGGGATGTACTGGCCGAAATCCCAGGTATGAAAGAATGGCAAGCAAAAATGAGCCAATCGACCATTGCTCAGCAAATAGAGGCAGATCGCCAAGCAAATATGCCTGAGTTTATGCAAAAAGTAACAGCACAAATACAGGCAGCTCAAAGCAAGTAATTACGCTATACGCTACCCATTCTCAATTTATAGGAACAATATTATGACAGATACAAATACACAACTTACTTCAACAATTAACAACGACAACACCCTAACGCTTGCTATAAAAAATATAGATATGCCAACACCACAGGCCGATGAAGTGGTAGTACGTATAGAAGCCGCACCGCTGAACCCATCTGATTTAGGTGTGCTATTTAGCGCAGCCGATATGAGCACAGCAAAACAAACGGGAACTGATCACAGCCCTGTTATTACAGCAAATGTACCTGCGCAATTTATGCCATCGCTTGAAAAACGCGTAGGCAAAGCTGTACCCGTAGGTAATGAAGGTGCTGGTACAGTAGTGGCTGCGGGTTCATCGCCAGCGGCACAAGCATTAATGGGTAAAACTGTGGCTGTTATTGGTGGTGGTACGTATCGTCAGTATTTATGTACTAAAGTACAAAGCTGTTTAGAATTAAAAGAAGGCACTACCGCTAAAGAGGGAGCGTCGTCTTTTGTAAACCCGCTTACCGCACTAGCCATGGTAGAAACCATGCGCGCCGAGGGTCATAAAGCCATTATTCATGCAGCAGCGGCTTCTAATTTAGGGCAAATGTTAAACCGCATTTGTATTGCCGATGGCGTTGATTTAATTAATATTGTACGCAAGCCAGAGCAAGAAACCCTACTGCGTAATATGGGCGCTAAATACGTTGTAAATTCAAGCAGTGATACGTTTATTGACGATTTAACAGCGGCCATTATTAAAACTGGCGCGACTATTTCGTTTGATCCAATTGGTGGCGGCCAATTAACAAGCGATATACTAAACTGTATGGAAGTAGCGGCCGCACGCGATATGAAAGAACATAGCCTATATGGCTCAGACACGTTTAAACAAGCATATATATACGGTGCGTTAGATCGCGGGCCTATTACACTTAATCGTAATTTTGGTTTTGCATGGGCTGTAAGTGGCTTTTTACTATTTAATGCCTTAGGAAAATTAGGCACTGAAACTGTAATGAAAATGCGTAAACGTGTAGCAGATGAAATAACAACCACCTTTGCAAGCAATTATACACATGAGGTTACCCTCGCTGAGGTATTAAAACTGGAGTCAATTGCCGCTTATTCTAAACAAGCCACTGGCGAAAAATTCTTAGTTAAACCACACGCTTAATTATAACCTACACCCTTATAAAGCAGATACTTATAGCAGTATCTGCTTTATAAATACACATGCTAATCACAGGCTAGCTGTGAGGTTAATGCACAGTATAAAGCCTCTCATCACAGTTTATTAAAACCCTTCATAAAATCATCACAAAAACGTAACTTACTGAATGTTTACACATTGTTTGCACCTTCTATTTTTATAGTTTTGCGACGTTAATAAAATAAAAAAGATCGCATCAATGAACATAAAACCCATGCTATTTTATTCAGTTATTGCCTCTACTGCCTTTTTGTATGGTTGTGGTGGTAGCGAACAAAGTAGCGACACCAACTCAGAGCAAAGCACTGATCAAACTGAAATAACCAACAGCACCGGCACACTCGTTATAAACGAAATTGTTGCAAGCCCAAGTGATACCACCTACGACTGGATAGAACTCTACGCCACTGCAGACATAGCCGATTTATCGGTATTTTCGCTTGTTGATGATAACGCCAACAGAGAGCCCCAAGCTTTACCTGCCGTTTCGCTTTCGCAAGGTGAGTTTATTGTTATTCAAGCCATTGATGAAACCAACACACCGCCCGACAACGGCTATTACGTAACCTTTAAATTAGGTAGCGACGATGCAGTCACGTTATACGAGGACGACACTGCCGTCTCTGTACTTGATTGGGAAGAAGGCGAGGCCGCTGAGGGCTTTAGCTACGGCTTATACACCGATGGTACCGGCACAGCGCAAACATTAACGCCAACAGAAGGCGCAGCTAACCAAACAGCCGACACCTCTACACTTGTTACAACCCTAATTGCTGAAGATGCCCCACTGCGTATAAACGAAGTAGTAGCTAAAGATAGCAGCGGCGGTGAGGACTGGATAGAACTTTATGCAACGGGTAACACTGATGTTTACCTAGCAGACTACACCCTGAGTGATGACAGTAACGAGCAGTTTGCATTGCCTGATATTACGTTATCGCCCGGTGAGTTTTACCGTATTTACGCAAGTACCGACGATTTAGATGACCTGCCAAGCGTAGCGTTTAAGTTGGGCTCAAGTGATACCGTAAGCCTATACAGTAACAACGTAATTATAGAACAACTCGCTTGGAAAAAAGGCCAAGCACTAAGTGGTTACAGTTATGGCCGCTATCCAGATGGCAGCGATGCAACTGCGGTATTAACTCCAACAGAGCTTAGCCAAAACAGCAAAGCAACTCACGGGCCACTCGTTATTAACGAAGTGGTGGCAAGCACCGCAGACGATGGCAACGACTGGTTTGAGCTATACAATAACAGCGACAATACAATTAACTTAGCCAACTACCAAGTTATTGATGAAAGCGACGATATAGACCCAGTAACCCTTCCCGACATAGATTTATACGCAGGCCAATACATTACTATTTATGCCACCGACGAAGATCCAGGCACTTACTACGTACCCTTTAAGCTAGGCAAAGAAGACGAGCTAAGCCTAATGCTCAACGACGAAGTAATTGACTACATTGATTGGGACGAGAGCGATGTAGCCACGGGCTTTAGTTACGGCCTAAGTAACAGTACCGATTTTACTCATGCGTTTTTAACACCTACCCCAAGTAGTGAAAATACAGTTGCAAACGCATTTACACCCACAGCTGTTAATACGCTTTCTATTACAATTACCGACGAAAACTGGCAAGACATCCTAGACAACCCACTGGACGAGGAATACCACGAAACCAGTATTACCTTTAACGGGGTAACGCTAGACAGCGTGGCAATTCGTACTAAAGGCGGCTCTAGTTTAAGCACCGTAGCTAACTCAAGCAGTGACCGCTACAGCTTTAAGGTTGATATTAACGAATACGTGTCGGGGCAAACCTTTTTTGGGCTGAAAAAATTTACATTACAAAACTCGTTTAACGACCCGTCGTACATGCGTGAAGTAATCGCCTACGACCTAATGGACGAAATGGGTGTACCTACCCCTGAGCATGCTTACGTTAATTTTTATGTAAACGGGGAGCTATTTGGTTTGTACTTAATGGTAGAGGCCATTGATAGTGAGTTTTTAGAAAAACACTTTGCCAACAGTAATGGCGATTTATACAAACCAGATGGCACAGGCAGTGATTTGCTATGGCTAGGCGACGACATACATAGCTATACGGATATAAACCTACAAACCAACGAAGAGAGCACCGATAACGGCGCATTTATTAACTTTGTAGAATCGCTCGATGCCGGCGAAACCAACGCCATAGATGAAGATACATTACTGCGTTATATGTCGGTAAGCACTTCTTTATCTAACCTTGATAGTTACCACGGTACACTTGCTCATAACTATTATATTTATGATCAAGACGGTGTATTTAGTATTTTGCCATGGGATTTTAACGAATCATTCGGCACCTTTAATATGGACTGTAACAGCGTAGATATAAGAGAGCTTTATATAGATGAGCCCGTAAGTGGCGCATTAAATGAACGCCCAATGCTTGCTAATGTATTTGCTGATCAAAATAACCTTGATACATACCACAGTTACTTAACACAGCTTATTAATGGCTCACTTTCAAGCGACACCTTTAGTGCCCGCGTAAATGAAATAGCCGACCTAATTCGTGAGCACGTACAAAACGACCCTACCAGTTTTTATGGCTCAGATTACTTTGAGCAAAACCTCACATCAACTACAGGGCAGTTTTATGGCTTAACGTCGTTTATGCAGTACCGCGTAGCAAATATGGCCGCGCAGCTTGATGGCTCATTACCTTCAGCTGGCGACGGCAGCGGATTTTGCGCTAGATAATAATCCATCCTTTTAGCAGTACCTGCATGCACCCATGCAGGTACTGCAATTTATTACTTTGTAATTTAATAATCTGAGAAAATTATGACCATTCAAACTCAAATTAAGGATGAATTTTTTGAAAAGGATGCTTCAGCCTCATCTGCAGTACTGACTGCAATAAATGCAAAAACTAAACCCGCCACAATTGCAAAAACGCAGTCAACCGATGCGCTTTCAATACAGGTTAAAAATCTACTCACCCCATTTGAAGGTTATGGGTTAAACGATCTTAATAACGCTAATTTAATGAACCGTGTAGACAGCAAGTTTATGTTGCCACTGTCTTTTTTACCGGAGTTACTCGCTCACCTTCAAGGTCATTACCGTGTGCTAGATATACAAGGAAAACGATTTTTTTCTTATTATAATCAGTATTTTGACACCCCTAAACTTGATTTATATACAGCCCACCATAACGGAAAGCTTAATCGCTATAAAGTACGCCAAAGGCGTTACGTTGATACAGCTACCGAATACCTAGAAGTAAAACTAAAAAACAACCAAAGCAGAACCGTTAAAACACGTATTAAGCTCTCCCAAGGTAACAACCAGCAAACAGATTGCGCGGCTTTCCTAAAAGAGCAAATGCAAAACAATTTTGCTGATTTAAACATAAGCCAACAAAGTGGTTATAACCGCATAGCCCTAGCTAACGAAGAAAAAGCAGAGCGCTTAACGCTTGATTTTAACCTGTGGTACAACACCCCAAAAGGCGATAACAAAATAACCTTACCGGGCTTTTTTATTGCCGAGCTTAAACAAAATAAAAAAACAAAACACTCGCCATTTTATAAGCTCATGAGTAAACACCACATATTCCCGGCATCGTTTAGTAAATACTGCATTGGCTGCGCTTTGCTCTACCCCGAGCGCTTAAAAGTAAACCGCTTTAAACCTGTTTTAGCCCGTTTAAAACACCTTAACCGCACTAACCCGCTTTTACCTTTAGAGAATAATTAAAATGACAAAATTAGATCTTATTTTTCTTTCCCGCTTTTTAGTAAACATCCTATCGCTGGCTGTACTTTGCTATGGCTGTTACTTTCGGATTAGTAAAAATGCAGTGGTGGCAGGCTCATTTATTTTATTTGGTGTAGGTGTTTTTATTATCACCTTTTTGCTGCACGACGTTGATATGTCGATGGAATTTGCATTTGGCCTATTTGCTGTATTTACCATGCTAAGGTACCGCACTGAGTCTATTTCTATTAAAGAGATGACCTACCTATTCCTTGTTACTGCCATTGCTTTACTGACCTCTGTAGGGCAAATGAGCCTAATTGAGCTAAGCATTCTTAATGGCATAATTTGCTTAATTGCCTTTTTGATTGACTCAAGCGTATTTGTAAAACGCTACGAAGTACAAAGCGTTTGCTACGAACGCATTGAAAACATAACCCCGCAAAACCAAGCCACACTGATCAGCGATTTAAAGCAGCGCACGGGTCTAAACGTCGTTGCCGTAGATATAGAACACATCGACTTTTTAAGAGACGTAGCGCAACTAAAAGTAAGTTACTTAGCCGAAAAACAAACAAAGGTAGCCTAACATGAGCTCTAAATTAACTATTACTTATGCGGCACTTTCAGCACTTTGCTTTGTTAGTAATGCAAGTTTTGCCAAAATTAACGACGATATAGATTTAAGTGGCTATATCATGCTCGACTACAACAAATTTGATACCGCATTATTAGAGGATCAATACGACAGCAACAGCTCAGAAAGCACCTCTGAAATACGCCGTGCTCGCCTAAGTTTTAAATCAGACATAAGCAAAGACTGGAAAAGTAAATTTCAACTTGGCTTTGCCGATGGCGAAACCGAAATAAAAGACGCTTACTTAAAATACTCTGGTTGGAAATATGCCGATTTAACCATAGGCCAGCAAAAAGAAGGCTTTGGCCTAGAAAAACTAACTAGCTCTCGTAATTTATTAATGCTTGAGCGCAGCATGATAAGTGAAGCATTTTCACCAGGGCGTAGTTTAGGCATTAGCCTATCGGGAGACATAGCCTCAGTAAATTGGCAACTAGGCTATTACGAGCCCGACGAAAACGAAGCAACGTCTGCTATTACAGGGCGCGTAGCTTGGGTGCCATGGCAGCAAGATACTAACTTATTACACCTTGGGGTTGCATTTAGTGAAAGGCAGTACGATGGCAACGAATTTAGAGTAAATGAACCACTTGAAGTTTATACCGCCGACTCATTAATAGAAGGCGATAAAATTAATGCCGATAGCCTTTCGCAACAAGGCGTAGAGCTACTATGGCTTAAAGACAGATTTACCATGATGGCCGAGTGGCAACAAGCACAAGTAACCAGTATTGAAAATACAACTAACGATTACGAAGGCGGCTATTTGCAATTTGGTTATCAGCTATCGGGCGGATACCGAAAATATAAAAACGCAAAACTAGGCGCAAGCTCAGAGCCAGGCTGGGAACTTACAGGCCGCTACAGCTTACTAAAACTCAAGCAAGAAAACCAAGACGCAAAAACCTACGCCCTTGGCGTTAACTACACCGTAAACAAAAACATAAAATTTATGGCCGACTACATTAAAGCCGATTACTTTGAGGCGGGCGGTACTATCACATCAGGCAACGCAATCTCATTAAGGCTGCAATATTCGTTTTAATGCGCTTTGCGTGTTTAGTCGGTTAGGCTAAAACATTAAAACTCCGGTGTTCAACGTTACGTTTAACACCGGGGGTTTGTAGTTACTTAATAAATAACATTTAAGCTAGTTTATAAATACTAATCACCAGCATCAACAAATTGTATTGGGTAATCCATATCGCCGCTGCGGTTAATACTATTACACAGGTTTTTATTAAAACTGGTCAGTGATGGGTCGATGTGATGCTCATTCACTACAATACCATCACTTCGCCTTTTAACCTCAATAGATCCGATTGTTTTAATCGCTGATAAATCATCGCCTACGTTTTTAAATATAAAATACTCTATGTGTTCAGCAATAGATTCCGCATTTACGATATCTCCCTTAACGGCAGGGACTTGATAGTTAACACCATTACACGTTAAATCATAAACCCTTACTAATTCTAGCTCGTCAGCTCCTTGCATATCAGCAATAACTTTAATAGTGGGCTGCGTTGTTGTTTCAAGCAAGTATTGTGTTGCACTCATTTCGCTTAAAGAAAACGAATCAGCGCTTTTAGCTATAGAACAGCCTGTCAATAGAGTAAAATACGCTATAAAAGGTACTGTTATTGATAATTTGGTTTTAATTGGGAGTCCTATCAGTATGGAGTTTTTACAGCGATTAAGAAATATAGTCCAAATAAAAAAATTAATTATAATTGATCTAAACGAATACGGAGATCCAATTTTTGCAGATATGAGCGTTTTTGAACTTTTTTCTAATCTACCTACACTGGCAGGGCAAATGCCAAATTCTGAAGGTCACTTTTATTACGCAGAACCCACAAATATAAGTGATAAACGTCGAAATACATTAGCTAACGAGCTTTATGCTTTAGGTTTACGCTAATGAGTAGAAAACTAATAGCAAATACCCTTCTTTTAGCCGCTATTTTATTAATAGCGACTACAGAAACGTATTTAGTCATTACATTCAAAAGCTTTATTTTAGCCGGTAAAGGAATGGGAATTTACGGAGTATTCTTATATTTCATTATACTTATCATCAGCTCTGTTTTATGGTTTTTCTCGTACCGTGTTAGCAAAAATAAACTTCAAGCATTAATATTTTGGCTTTCAGCATTAATGCTTAGTCCTGTCATTATATTTCAGTCTGTATGGTGGTCTGCCCCACTTTAATAAATAAGAAATAAGCTAGACACTCTCTATGAGAACATTTGCAATATTAGGTTTTAAGTAATAAATGCTTTATCTACCACAGCGGATAAATTACAAACCTCGCTATATTCTTTCTCATTTGAGCTTAAAACAGGGCTTTATATAAGGCGAGGCTTTGATAAGTGAATTTCCAATAGGAAGTTGGAATATTTCCCCATTCAATACTGGAATTAAGCTAATTTCTCAATTAACGCTGGAAGAGATCACCCGTACGTTGCTAGCCACTCAAGTACATTAAAGGTTTAAGGATATAGTTAATTTGATAGGCGTACTCTGGCAAACTTTGCTAGTGCAGCATCAGCAGGCACTGATAAACCTTGATGTATTAAGTCAAGATTTGACCCCTTTAACCCCACAGCCAGAAACTGGACTAACATTGGTACTAAACGATGACTGAGGCGAAAGCCAAGGGCCTTAATTAATCATCAATAATGCTTAATTAAACTGCCTAAATTCATATGGGTGACTGGTGCATATTCACACCAATCGACGTTCATTACTAGGTGCGTAGCCATATTTAAATTGAGTTTAAAAATAACAACACTTGGTTTTTTGAATAAAAAGATCAAGAAAACACAGCTGCCTGCTTGACCGGAACTTTCTAATGGGTGACCCCTTTAACCTGTCTTTCTAGGTTGGGTATATCTAGGGATTTTAGCCTCCTCAAAGTGATGAGGAGGTGTCCACTAAAACGGGTGAGGAGCATTGTCCTTGTTTAACAGCTTGTTAGCTGCAATTATGACCAGGCACATATTGCCAAGTAGGCGAACTAAACCAATTACCAGGATCAATTTCGCTTTCTGGTTGAAGCCAATGTACACCATCTTCTAGCGCATCCTCTTGAAGAGAATATTTACCTGAAAGTAAATCAGATGTGAATGTTTCAATATAATTCTCTACTGATTCAGCAAGTTTGAGAGCTATATTATGGTCATAGTCTATTAAAATTACTTGCCCATAAGTACCATTAATGTCGGGATCGAGATCTACGCATATTAAACAGGTTCCCGAATCATCACCAATAGGAACCCTTAACTTTCCAAAGCTATAACCTGCTTTGATACCATCATCTGAATAGCTTAAATTGGTTTTATCATTAGGTAGTTCAAATTCCGTAATTTGACTAATTGTTTGCTCTATTGAAATGAATGGCATGCCGTACGCAAAATTAGCAAACATATCTGGATTTATTCCATTATACGTTTGATATAAAGTACAAAAGCTTTCAGGTAAATTTTTACCTACTAAAATCTCCAGTTCTTTAATTTTATCTGTCGATGCAGGTTCTTGAAGCGCCTCTACAATTTTAGGTGCATGATTCGATAACCATTCCGTTGCTTTTTCTAACATATATACTCTCCAGTTGAACCCAAATCTATTGCAGCTAACGCCCACTTAAGCGGACAAAAATAGTGGGCTAAAATTTTGTTGAGGAACGAAACATAGCCCGCTGTTTTTGTTCCGATTTGAAGTGCTTGTTATAAGCCCTTTTTGTAGGCCTTAGCTAACTCGCTAAAAAGTAATTTTCTTTTGTCTAGCAGTTTACTTCTGACTGCATTCATATCACTTTCTTTTAGTGAGGTATTACCATCGTAGTATTTTCTGCGAAGTTCTTTTAAGAACTCTCCATAATCACGTATTTGACTGGAAATATCCGTTAATCCAAGCAACATGAGCTTTGATTCAGCAACCGTTAAGTTTTTAAACTGGTCAAATAAGTCATCTTTAGTTTTTACTAGTTCATCGCTTCGCTTGTCCGTTAACTCCATACCCTGATCATTATTTCTCACCCACTCAACAATTAGAGCCTAATATCGTAAAGATGCATGAGTGGTTTCTTCTATATTTGTACTTATAAGTTCTAATGAATCATAGAAACGCTTTCGAGATTCTTTCTTCCTGTCATTTCTGTGATTTAGCCAAGTAACCAGAAATGTTCCTGCCAAGGTAATTAAACTACCCAAACCAATTTTTATTGCTGTATCGATTACTTCTAGTTCGGTGGTAGCCATAATACTCCTTGGGCTTATAACAATTTAATAGTGCGCTCATCGCGCATATTTCTGCCGACTTAACGCTCACTTATCTACTTTATATAGTTTTAACAAATTACCTAAGGTATTACTATTACTAAGTTTTCTAAAGTTTTTAGGTAAACTTAAATAATCCAATTTGCGCGCAGCGCTCATTTTCATGAATATATGCGCAAAGTGCAGTTTAACCAATCAATTAACGACGATATTTAGCCAATCTCAATGACCTGTTATCGCTCATAAAGGCCTTACTACATTTTTAGCATAAGATAGCTTGGCTTGTGCGGGCACTCTTTTAATACGTGCTACAACATTCAACCGCAATGCATACCGTATTAAATCAAAAAAGATAAGTATGAAATTTTAATTTGGAATCTCTATTTAATGCTTTAATTAGGTAAAGCCTAAAAACCACATTCTATTCCCTATGAAGAGAAGCCTATGAGAAAAACCCAAATAAGGAACACAATACCATTACTACAAGCCTTGCCACATATAGCTCTTCATTCCAGATGTGTGAGAAACCATTCCAAAACTGAATGAGAAAGAACATTATAACGATCTTTTTTGATCAAAAAGCAGCGATTATCCGATTAAGTGCAATTTGTCATAAAACTGCAATCTAAGTAGGCGATAATTTAAACTCAAACTGTATTTTTTATAATCTAGAAGACGAAGTAAATGACCACACCTCTAGTGCGACTAACATTTGCACTGCAATCACTTGATGATCCGATGTCTGCGGCTATGAGCCACACCATGGAATACGAAAATCTTTCGGTACAAGCCAATGCGCTTCATGCAATTACATTGCAATGCGATTTGCCAGATGCTGTACATGAAGGTAATGTTATTTCGCTTAGCGCAACACATCCAAGTGCACGTGGCGCTCAGTATTTTACTGAGAACGTTATTACGCAAGCCGATTTAGAGCGCGGTTACGTTAACCTTACTTTAAACAAAATTACCCATAGCCAATGTTTTGTAATGCAGCTTATGTTGCACGGAAAATACGCTACATTAAAAAATAGCCTTCAGTTTGATATGAATATTAACGCATTTGAGGGCGGCTATAACGCGCCACTCGTAAATATCGAGCAATCAAAACCACACGGTTTTCGCCGGTATTTTGCTGGGGTAGGCTCGACCTTTTTATCATTGTTTTAAAGCGCTTTTATCAATAGCGGTTAGTCGGGAAAACTTATTTTTCCCATAGTCACTCCCGCAATACCTTGCGCGGTATTATTAAGGTGTTGCTGCTCACCTGCTAGGCATTCGTTGGCTAAAATAGCAAATAACACGGCTTCTTTAGCATCGGGATCTATTCCTAATACCTGTGTGTTTTTAAACGCCTTAAACTCTGGGCAAAGGTTTAAAAGCTGCTCCATTAATAGTGGGTTATGTATTCCACCACCACTGGCATACACCACACAATTTGCCTCGTGTTTAGCACACTGTTTTATTGCATCGCTTATTACATTAGCACTAAATGCATTGAGTGTTGCCATTACATCGTGGTGAGTTAAGTCAAGCGTATTGGTGAGTCCTTGAGCCGCTTTTAAATACGCTAAATTAAACACTTCTGGCCCTGTTGTTTTGGGCATGCTTAAATTAAAAAAGTCATCTGCGCATAATGCATGAAGTAAAGGCATATTTACTTTCCCTGCTTTTGCTATTTTTGCACCGTCGTCAAAATGCATCCCCTCAAAATATTTTTGTACATAGGCATCCATTATTGTATTACCCGGGCCAATATCAGAGCTAAATACACTGTTTGCATCACCGCTTTTGGGTAAAAAAGTTAAGTTAGCTATACCACCCATGTTAAGTAAAATACGGTTTTCAACAAGGCTTGAAAAAAACAAGTAATCGCCATATACCGCAAGTGGTGCGCCTTCGCCCCCAGCTGCTATATGTTTTTGCCTAAAATCGCCAATTGTTGTAATGCCGGTGGTAACGGCTATTTGGTCGCTATCGCCAATTTGTAATGTGCCATTAGTAAAGCCTTTATGATTATGCTGCGACTGGGGGCAGTGGTAAATGGTTTGCCCGTGACTCGCTATTACATCAATACTTGCCGGCTTTACCTGCCAAGTATGTAAGCACTGATTAACCATATCGCCATGGAGTTTACCTACCCACGGATGCAGTAAGGTTACTAGTTCTAAATCGCACTCTCGTTTGGCAAATACCTGCTTTATTTTAGTTTTATACTCGTTGTTATAGTCAACGGTGGTAAAATTTAAAACTTCAATTTGCGTATTTATACCTGCGCCCGTTACTTTACACAGTGCTACATCGAGCCCATCTAACGAGGTACCACTCATTAAACCTATAATTAAACGACTTGGTTTTTGGGCACTATTATAAAGGGCGGCTATGTGTGGGTGCATAAAGGTATCTTAAACAGGTATCATATTTTGCTTATATTAGAGTACTTTAAAACAAAGTTATAGGCGTAAACAGTTAATCTTTGTGATTGTGCAATCTCTAATTGCTTGCTAAGTTGCCTCGTATGCACCACACACTTAATTAAAACAATGATCACCCTAAGAGACTTTAAACAACAAGACGCACCACACATTATTAAAACCTTAAACGATGAACAGGTTACGCGTTTTCTATCGTCTAAAATTCCGTTTCCGTATACGCAGGCCGATGCCGATTGGTGGATAAACCAAGGCGCTAAAAATGGGATTATTAAAGCAATTATTGTAAATGAGCAATTTGCCGGGTGCATTGGCATAACGCCAGGAGAGTTTGAATATAGCCGCAGTGGCGAAATAGGCTATTGGCTTAATAATCACTTTTGGGGGCGAGGAATAATAACTCACGCAATTACACAAATTTGCGATGAGGCCTTTAAAAACTCAAACCTAAACCGTATTTTTGGCGCTGTGTTTGCTGGCAATACCGGCTCTATAAAGGCACTGACTAAATCCGGCTTTGAAGCCGAGGCCATACTAAAACAAGCTATTTATAAAGACGGTGTATTTTACGATAGCCATATTTTTAGCAAGCTAAAATAAACCATTTAGAATAAATACTCTGTAAAGGTTGAATTACCAGCCCCCCGCCCAAAACTCCTGTTATAAGATACAAATTTGTACATACATATACTGCTTAGCGCGCATTATTGTTTATGGCAATTAGGTTATTAAACGCATAAACATTCGTTAAGTGGGTTAACCCAAAAGGAGATTTTTATGTCAGCGACTAGTCGTCAACTTACTTTAGCATCACGTCCGCACGGTGCCCCAACCGATGAAAACTTTGAACTGAAATCAGTAGATTTACCAGCGCTTGAAGATGGCGAAGTACTATTACGTACTATATACCTTTCACTTGACCCTTATATGCGTGGCCGCATGAGCGATGCTAAATCGTATGCCGATCCGGTCAATGTAGGCGATGTAATGGTAGGCGCTACCGTGTGCCAAGTAGAAGAGTCTAAAAACGATAAATTTAGCGAAGGTGAATGGGTGCTTGCCTACACTGGTTGGCAAAGTTACGCCATTAGTAATGGTGAAGGCTTAATGCAATTAGGTAAAGAGCCAGAGAACCCTTCGTATGCACTGGGTATTTTGGGTATGCCAGGCTTTACAGCGTACATGGGGTTACTAGATATTGGCGCACCTAAAGAAGGTGAAACTGTTGTAGTAGCCGCCGCTACAGGGCCGGTTGGTGCAACCGTTGGCCAAATAGCTAAAATTAAAGGCTGTAAAGTGGTAGGCGTTGCTGGTGGCAGTGAAAAATGTAGCCACGCAGTTGAAAAGCTAGGCTTTGATGATTGTATTGATCACAAAGCCGATGACTTTGCAGAGCAACTAGAAAAAGCCTGTGATAACGGCATAGATGTTTATTACGAAAATGTGGGCGGTAAAGTGTTTGATGCCGTATTGCCTCTACTTAATACCGCAGCCCGTGTTCCACTATGTGGTTTAGTATCACAATATAATTCTACCAGCCTGCCTGAGGGCCCTGATCGTATGGGCATGCTAATGGGCCAATTACTGACCAAGCGTATTAAAATGCAGGGCTTTATTATTTTTGACGATTACGGCCATCGCTACGACGAATTTGCGCAAGACATGCAAAAATGGCTTAAAGAAGGCAAAGTACAATACCGCGAGCACATGGTAGAAGGTATTGAGAACACTGTAAGCGCATTTAACGATATGCTTAATGGTAAAAACTTTGGTAAAACCGTGGTTAAAATTAACGAGCCTCTTTAAATTTTACAAAGCGTTACTGCACACGCAGTAACGCCAACAAGGACTGACATGATAAAACTACACCATTTAAATAAATCCCGTTCTAAACGTATTATTTGGCTTTTAGAAGAGCTAGATGTTGATTACGAAATTATGGCATACCAGCGCAATACCGAGACTTTTTTAGCACCTGACGAACTTAAAAAAGTTCATCAATTAGGTAAATCGCCTGTTATTGAAGACGATGGTTTAATTGTTACTGAATCTGGCGCTATTACCGACTACTTAATTACTAAATACGGTAACGGAAAATTTGCGCCAAAAGCAGGCACCGCTGAATATGTAGATTATCAACAATGGTTACACTTTGCGGAAAGCTCAGCTATTTTGCCATTACTACTTAAAATGTTTGTTTTAAAAGATGGCGCTAAAACAACCTTTTTAGAAAATTACGCAGACGCAGAAACCGTGAAAGTAATTAGCTACTTTAACGACCGACTGCAAGGTAAACGTTACTTAGTAGGCGACACCTTAACTGGTGCCGATATTATGATGTCGTTTATTGTAGAAATAGTTAAAAACTCAGGCCAGCTTGCGCACTTTAAACACCTTGTAAAATACGATGAGCAATTACAAAGCCATGAGAAGTTTCATACGGCTAATGAACTAGAAGCTAAATACGATTAAGTACAAAACACAGATAAACCAAAGGGGCTTTTAAGCCCCTTTTTTAATGGATCTGCTTTAATAATTCCCAACCAATGCACTCCTTCCAATAAAGTTTGTAAAATAAATTAACAATTACCGGTCTATTATTGCTTCAATGCGCTTTTTTTGGTGCATAATGCCCTTATTATTTTAAATACCTCATTAATCTACCATGGTTAGTGTTTTGAATTGGAAAGTAACTATGACCATAAATATGCGCTTAGTAACGGGCTTTGGCATTATTTTAGCTATGATGCTTATTTTAACTGTAATTGGTATATCGCGGGTAAGCCTTATTAATAGCAACATAACGCATATGACCGACGTAAACTCGGTTAAACAGCGTTATGCGATTAACTTTAGAGGTAGCGTACACGACCGTGCAATTGCATTGCGTGATGTTGTGCTGATAAACAACGAGAGTAGTTTACGCAATGTTTTAAGTGACATAGCAGAATTAGACGCCTTTTATCAAACCTCAAGCCGTGCTATGCGTGATTTAGTTAGCGATATGAGCCGTGAGGAAAAAGCGCTCATTAATAAAATAAATCAAATAGAACAACAAACTCAACCTTATATTGAAGACGTTATTAATGCTAAAAACGCAGGTAATTTAGGCGAAGCGTCACGTATATTGTTAACCGACGCTCGTCCTGCATTTACACAATGGCTAAGCGTTATAAATCAGTTTATTAATTTTCAAGAGCAAGCCAATCAAGCTACAACTGTTGACACTCGCGAAGTGGCCAGCTCGTTTAAAATATGGATGATTACATTAACCGCACTCGCTATTTTAATAGGTGCAAGCGTAGCGTACGTAATTAGTTTGCGTATAAGAGGTTCTGTAGGTGGTGAGCCACAAGAAGCCGCTAAAGTAATAGCGTTAATCTCACAAGGCGATTTAACTGCAAATGTAGATTCGTGCTGCCCTAATAGCATGATGGCCTCAGTAGCTGTTATGCAAAGTAAATTAAAAACCATTGTAGATAGCATTATTAATTCGTCTGATGAGTTGTCTACTCACTCGGCAAGTGTTGCATCTGGTTCGCAGCAAGCACTTAGCGCAGCCGATGCACAAGTTACTTATACTAATTCAGCGGTAAGTAGCTTAGAAGACATGAGCCGCAGCATAAATGCAGTTGCAGGCTCAGTTAAACAAACTGAAGATAACTCAAAGGTAACCGCGCAATTATCGCAGCAAGGCAGTATTGCAGTGCAAAAGGTGGCAGCCGAAATTGAGCAAATTTCCGTAACGGTTAAAGCCACAGTAAATCAAGTAAATGTGCTGCAAGAACATGTAAAACACATTGGCGATATATTAAGTGTGATCCGCAGTATTTCTGATCAAACAAATTTATTAGCACTTAATGCGGCAATAGAAGCAGCAAGAGCGGGTGAATCTGGCCGAGGCTTTGCGGTTGTAGCCGACGAAGTAAGGCAGCTTGCCCAACGCACAGGCGATGCGACCGGCGACATTGAAAAAATGATTTTACAAGTGCAAGAAAACACGCAAGCGTCGGTAACCGCTATGGAAACCACCGTACCCCAGGTAGAAAACGGTTTAACTCTAACCCACGAGGCAAATGAGCTGCTCAACCAAATACAACAACAAGCCAACGACTCATTAAGTAATGTGCTTGAAATTGTAGAAGCCACATCAAACCAAGTAGCAACCGTTGCACAGATTAGTTCAGGCGTTGAAGAAATTGCCAATATGTCGCAAGAAACCAGCCAATCGCTTAATAACAATGCGCAAAAAGCCGTTGCACTAGCCGACCTTTCAACAACATTAAAACAATACATTAGTTACTTTAAAGTGAAGTAATTTTTAGCGCATACAACAAAGGGGCTTTTAAGCCCCTTTTTTAATACCTATGTTTTTATTAAATACCCGCTATTTCGCGCTCAGTAATACACTCGTTTGAGGCCATTTCGAACTCGCGGCACGTAAGTGGGCGGTTTTCGTAAATGGTACACATTAATGTGTTACGGTCGAGTGCTTGGCACCAACCGTCGTCACCTCGTTTCATTACTTCGCTGCCCCACTTATCGTAATCAATGTATTGAAAAGGCACGCCCGTGTCGGTCACTATGCGCACTTCTAATTGGCAGCAACATGCCTGGCAATTAGCGCAGGTTACAGGCTCAGGTGCAGAGGAGATAGTTTTACTTGGAATAACAGTGTTAGGCATAGTGACTTAATAAAAAAGAGTAAGCCACTAGGATACAGGAACTCATACCAATTGCATTAAATAGCTATAAATTAGCGCGCTAGTAGTTTTGCTTTTATATCGCTGTAGCGCATTTGCTCGCAAAGCGCAAAGCCGCTCAGTTGGCGTACTTTGTTACGTGCAAATAACGGCACGCTCATGCCCGCTAAAAAGCGGCACTGGGTTTCAATACCTACACTGTGAATGCCTTTTGTTGCCATGTGCGCTAAAAACTCATCCACTTTTTGATAAACAACGTCATCGGCAATGTGAGCAGGCTCTATTGAATACTCAAGCTTTACAGCATTACCACGGCATACACTACAATGCCCGCATTGCGCTGGGGCATTATTATCATCAAAATAACGCGCTAAGTTATAGCTTAAACAGCTTTGTAGCTCAAAAAAGCGTACCAGTGCAGCTATACGTTTAATCTCTGCTTGTTCTTTTTCACTAAAATAACTGTGTAATTGTTTTGCAAGCTCAGGGTTATTTATAACCTCACTATGCACTTTGTATACTTGGGTAATACGTTTGGTTTCAAGGGTTATTAGGTTTTTTTCGGCTAGGTAGTCAAGCGCGGCTACTACGCGTTTGCGGTCAACCTGCGCGGCTTGGGTAAGGGTGTCAAAATTAAGCGTACCCCATATTTTTTTAAAATCGGTATGGCTAAATATTTGCGTTAAAAAGGCTTGGCGCTGCTCGTCAAACTGGCTAAGTAGCTCGTTTTTATCAACCAAAAACTTGTATTTAAAATCAGCGTAATAGGCGTACAGCGGCGTTATTGCGCCTTGCATTTCTAGTTGTACTAACAAGGTTTTAAGCGCTAATTGGCGAATATTACTCTCGCTCGATAAACTGTATTCTTGCATTTCCCATTGCTGGGGCTGGGCTTTAATATCGTTAATAACATATTCAATGCCACTCAGCTCTGGGGTATCGCCGTACACAAAGTTTTCTACTGTGTTTAGGCCATCTAAATTAGCCAGGGTGTAACAGTTTGATGGGTTACCATCGCGCCCAGCGCGGCCAATTTCTTGGCTGTAGTTTTCAATTGATTTTGGTAAATCGTAATGTATAACAAAGCGAATATCTGATTTATCAACGCCCATACCAAAGGCTATAGTTGCCACCACAACGTTAATTTTACCCGCCATATAGTCATCTTGAATTTGCCACCTTAACGTATCTTCAAGCCCTGCATGATATGCAACCGCCTGTATACCTTGCGCACTTAACGTGTTTGCTATTTGCTCAGCACTTTGCTGAAGCGTTACATACACAATTCCTGGGCCGTTTTGCGCACGCACTATGTTAGTAAGCTCAGTGTTTTTATCAGCTGTTTTTACACTTAGTACGCTTAAATCGAGGTTAGCGCGGTAAAAGCCCGTTTGTACAATACACTCAGGGGCAATATTAAAACGCTCGCTCATATCGCGTTTTACTTTTTTAGTGGCGGTAGCGGTTAGCAATAATACCAGTGGAATATTTAGCTCTTCGCGGTATCGCGGTAGTTTAAGGTAGTCGGGTCTAAAGTTATGGCCCCATTCCGATATACAGTGCGCCTCATCTACCACCAGCATAGACAGCGCAACTTGGCTTATAAACTCTCTAAAGCGCTCGTTTTTAAAACGCTCCACCGACACCATTAATACTTTAATTTTACCATTTCGCACATCGTTCATTACGGTGCTGCTTTGCATTTGGTCTTGGCTAGAATCAAGGCTTGCCGCGTAAATACCTTTGCTATTTAAAAAGCTAATTTGATCTTTCATCAAGGCAAGTAAAGGCGATACCACCAAAGTTAAGTTGGGTAAATGCATAGCCGTTAACTGATAACACAACGACTTACCCGACCCCGTAGGAAATATAGCCAGTGACGACTGCCCATTTAAAAGCTGCTCAATGGTTTGCTGTTGCCCTGCTCTAAATTGGCTAAAACCAAAATGCTGCTCAAGTGATGTAATTAATGGCGTGGTCATAAATATCCTTTTTAGTATTACAGCGGCTAATAAAATGGGTTTAAGCGATTATAACTTATATTCAGCCATACTTTTTATGTAAAAATAATATTAAAACTTAGTGCCTTATTTTTCATCAACTAGAGTCGTGTAAAGTGATTGAATCGAATGAGTAATTTCCGTTTTATTTATCGATCCAAAGCCAAAGCGGATATGAGTTGGTGTTTGCTGATCGTTATTAAAAAAAGTACTCAAAATCGAATCGTTACTCTTAAAATTGGATAAGTCTTTTCCTTTTGTCATTTTAGATATATCAACCCAAATAGCCAACCCACCGGTAGGTATATCAAACGATACCTTGCTACCAAAAATACGCGAAAACTCATTGACGGTATGATCTCTTCTTTGCCTATATTCCCGCCTTACTTTTCTTATGTGCCTTTTAACTTCGCCTGTCTCCATTAAGTCAGTTACAACATGCTCTGTGATTGTATTTCCTTGCCTATCTATAAGTACTATCTCTTGTGCTGCGCGCTGAATCAACTCGGTACTACAAACGATGTAACCAAGCCTTAATCCAGGAGCAAATACTTTAGACATAGAGCCTATGTGAACAACATTTTCGGAATTTGGTAAACTTGCTAATGGAGGTATGGGGTTTGTCTCGTAATGAAATTCGTGGTCATAGTCATCTTCTATTATGGTTAAATGGTGACACTTTGAAAGGCGAAGGAGAGCCAACCTTCGTTCCATTGGTAAACATACTGTGGTTGGGTATTGATGGTGAGGTGTAACATATATGCCAGCCACTTTATTATCACGAATTAACTTTTGTAAGTGTTCGATATTAAGTCCGTCTTTATCTAACTTACACTTCAATACTTTAAAGCCATTTGCTTCAAAAGTAGCTTGAGCAGGTGCATAGCACAGCTCTTCCATAACAATGGCACCATTTGTTGGATCGAGTACCCTTGAAGCTAAATAAATACCCATTTGGCTTCCTCTAACAATGCATATCTCTTGCTCTGAGCAGTTTATATAGCGATCACTTGAAACCATTTTTTGTAATGACATTCTTAGCTCTAATGCCCCTCTAGGATCTCCATAACCAAGCTTTGATCGTCGGCTTAAATTTACACATATGCGCCTATATGTTCTGGCTAATAACTCATAAGGAATTAATCGCGCATCAGGGGTACCATCATTAGTTGTTGTTATACAGCTTGCCTGCGCTAAAGCCTCAATATATAGCTCTTCTGTTAAATCAGAGGGGGCTTTAGTTTTTACAGTGCTACTAACTAATTTACTATCTGCGTCTGACAAAGTTTGTTCAGGTAAAGATTCAGCCACAAAGGTTCCACGCCTAACTTTGCTTTTTAACCATCCCTGCACTTCTAACTCTTCATACACATACTGTACTGTTTTTCGATTTATATTTAGCTGTTTAGCTAAAGTACGGGTGCCAGGTAACATACTCCCAGGTAGTAATCGCCCTCTTTTTATATCACTTATCAAGCAGTTCAATAACTTAGAGTGAAGTGTTTTTGCATTATTGCCTTCAAACGAAAATTTAATATCCCAAGGTCTTAACATACGCCCTCACAGCTGGCCCTATATAAATAACATATCTGGTTCTTATTATTAACCCAGCCTAACGCTACCTTTACGTTAATGTCAAAACATAACCACAGGAGAGATTAGGTGAAAACAGCAAATGCAACTAAACACGCACTCATGCAAATAGCCAAGAAAAACATGAATACCCTTATAGAAGACAGCCAATTTACAGATAGGCAAAAACTGGCTTTAACATGCAGAATTTTATTCGATAAAGGCCATGACTCAGGGTTAGCCGGTCAAATTACCAGCCGTTTACCTACAAGCCAAACATTCTTAACCCAGAGGTTTGGGCTTGGGTTTGACGAAATTACCGCTGAGAATTTAATAGAAGTTGATCACGACCTGAAGCCTTTAGAGCCTAATGCAATGGCAAATCCGGCAAATCGTTTTCATACTTGGATATACAAAGAGCACCCTGAGGTAAATTGTATAATCCATACACATCCAACGCATATAGCGGCACTCTCAATGCTGGAAGTGCCGTTGGCAATTTCTCAAATGGATACCTGTGGACTATACAACGACTGTTCATTTGTTGACCACTGGCCAGGTGTCCCTGTTGGTAACGAAGAAGGTGAACTCATCTCAAAAGCATTGGGTAAAAACAGAGCGTTATTCTTAGCTCATCATGGCCAACTAGTCATAGGAAAAACAATTGAAGAGGCGTGTAACCTTGCCATTTTAATTGAGCGAGCCGCAAAACTACAATTACTTGCTATGGCTGCCGGAACAATTAAACCACTCCCCGAGAATTTAGCACAAGAAGCCCATGATTGGGTCTCAACAGAAAAACGTAACCAAGTGAATTTTGCGTATTACGCACGACAAGCTTTAAAACACCATAACGACTGCATTTAGGAGTATTAAAATGAATTTATCAGGGATCATAGGTTATCCAATCACACCATTTCATGATAATGGTCAAGGAATAAACTTTAATAAGTTAAAAACTATTTTAGATACTTTGCTAGAGGCTGAAGTAGATGCCATTGCAGCTTTAGGTAGCGCTGGCGAAGCGGCCTATTTAAGTCAAAGTGAGTGGGAAAACGTTGCAAACTACACAGTTAAATATATTGCAGGCAGAGTGCCTGTAATTATAGGTATTGCAGAACTAACAACAGAACAAGCATTAAAGCGTGCTAAATACGCATATGATATCGGCGCAAATGCAATCATGCTTTCACCCTTTTCTTACTACCCTCTTAACGAAGATGAAATATTCACACATTTTAAACGTGTGTCTGATGAAACACCGCTCCCCATTATGATTTACAACAACCCTGCTACTTGCAAGGTTGATATGTCACCAGAGTTTATGCTGCATATGGTTGAAAGTATTCCTCATGCAACTATGATCAAAGAGAGTACAGGTGACATACAACGCATGCACAAGATTTACGAATTATCTAACGGCACAGTGCCATTTTTTAATGGCTGTAATCACTTAGCGCTTGATGCGTTAGTAGCAGGGGCTGCTGGATGGTGTACCGCAGCACCATGTTTAATCGCTAATAAACCAAAGCAATTATACGAAGCTGTAAAAGCTAATGACAATAACAAAGCAAGAGCTCTATTTTATCAGCAATATAACTTTTTAGAATTTATTGTTAAATCAGGGCTTGCTGCCGCAATAAAATCTGGATACGCCTTACAAGGATTTGATGCTGGCGAACCACGAAAACCTCTATTGCCGTTAAACGAAGAAGCACAAGCGGAGCTAAAAGGGATGTTACTCAATCTCACAATCATTAATTAATTACCAAGTAAGTACTTAATTAATTTAAGTACTTACTAACCAACGCAGGTGTTGCCCCGCTAAAGCTGAAACATACTTCTTTTTTTAACAGCAATTTAACTGCACAGCTAAACGATAAGAAAGTGAGTATAACTTATATGCCTTTATTCAGTATTTTTTGCTGACATAGCCGTTATTTAGGCGCAAAATACACTGTAGATGCTCAACAGCTTTCAAAGCAGACTTAATTTTATACCCAAGTGATTTTCAACAAGAATAATCAGATTATTTGGGTATATTATTTTTACGGGGCATTGCTATGAATATAACTAAACCTAAAATCGTCGTTATTGGCGGTGGCGCAGGCGGACTAGAGCTAGCAACACAATTAGGGCATAAATTAGGGAAGAAAAAACAAGCCGAAATTCTTTTAATCGATAAAAACCGTACCCACATATGGAAGCCGTTACTACACGAAGTAGCGACAGGCTCTATTGACCCCGATTTAGATGGCGTTGTGTATTCGGCCCACGCTGCAAAACATCATTATAATTTTCAGCTTGGTACATTTTGCGACATAGACCAAAGCAACAAAACCATTACCCTCGCGCCGCATCTTGATGAACTAGGCCACACTATTTTGCCAAAGCGTAGCGTACGCTACGATCACCTTGTTATTGCCATAGGCAGCGTAAGTAACGACTTTAATACCCCAGGTATAAAAGATCATTGCTACTTTTTAGACTCAAACCAGCAAGCAGAGCGTTTTCAGCATTCTCTACTCGACAGTTTTACTCGCCTGCATCAAGATGATAACCAACAGCAATCATTAAATATTGCCATTGTGGGCGGTGGCGCAACCGGCGTTGAGCTATCAGCAGAGCTTTACCATGTATCTGAACTACTAAAGCTTTATGGCCTTACAAATATGTCGTCTAAGCGTTTACATATACACCTAATTGAAGCGGGGCCACGTATTTTACCCGCCCTGCCCGAGCGCATTGCCGATAGCGCAAAACGCGAATTATTAAAGCTAGGTGTAAACGTACGAGAGCAAACACAGGTTAAAGAAGCCACCGAGCAAGGGTTTATAACAAAAGACGAAGAACACATAGACGCCGATATAATGGTGTGGGCTGCCGGGGTAAAAGCGCCTGACTTTATTAAAGATTTAGGTATTTTTGAGCTTACCCGTAGCAACCAAATTAAGGTTAACGAGTTTTTACAAAGCACTGTAGATGAAAGCATTTTTGTACTTGGTGATTGCTGCGCCTTTACCCAAGAAGACGGAAAGCTCGTTCCACCGCGCGCACAATCGGCGCATCAAATGGCGCTGTGTGTAGAAAAAAACCTCATTGCCACGTTAAAACAACAGCCACTGTGCGGCTTTAAATATAGCGACCATGGCTCGCTCGTTAACTTATCGCGCTACAGTACGGTAGGTAATTTAATGGGTAACTTAACCAGCAATACCTTTTTTATAGAAGGTAAAATTGCCCGTTTTATGTATATATCGCTGTATCGTATGCACCAGCGCGCCATTCACGGCAGCGCAAAAACCTTTGCATTATGGATAAGCGAAAAAGTACTACGTGTTGTGCGCCCTAAAATGAAATTGCATTAATCCATAAACACAACGGCTAAGTAATAAAAAGCTTTAAGAGATAGTATTATTTCTTAAAGCTTTTTTGCTTTATGCGTATCTAAAAGAGTACCATGCAGATAAATATATTTGTGAATTCAAGGGATTGACGCTAATGAAAAAAGTACTTTTTGGGATTGTAACAATCACTGCCTTGGCTGTTTATTTTTTCCAAACTCAACCTCATTTTGAAGATGTTGAACACTCTGAAAAAGTGGAACCAACCACCACTGAGCCCAGTACAGTTAATAAAAATAAGCCAAGTGAGGACTCACCCCTACAGGTAGTTAATAAACTAAAAAAGCAAATTAGCCTGTGCAGAGATCAATCACAACAACAAAGTACTAAAATACAAACCTTGAATCAGTCGCTTGTTTCATTTTTTGTAAGTGAACTCAAAAAAGGGACATCGCTATCCACGCTTTTAAAGTATTCAACTTTATCAAAGCTTAATCAACGCACATACATTGCCCTTTTAAAAGACGCCATTGTTGCTGAGCAAAAACAACAACTTAACATTACTCACTCTTTAAACGAGTTAGCTAGTTGGCAAGGTATTGAAGCAATTAAAAACCTCACCAACGACAAAGTAAAAAAACTACTCAAAGATTTAGGCAACAGTAGCACGGCTCCACCGGGGCTTACTATTAGCTTGCCTGTTGATGAAAATGTACAAAAAGAAACGCTTTACGCTTTATTAAGCAACACCGATACATTTACAACTTATGTGCAATCGTTTATTAAAGTTGAGGGCAGTGAGGTAATATCCCCAGCAACATTATTCGTACTTAACGCAAATAAACTCTCGCTTAAAGAGTTTGAGCAAGCTATTTCATCTAACCAATTTACAGTGAATGAAGTGGCTACCGCTATAAAAAATGATATACCTAATGAATATATTATTGCCCTTTTACAGCAAGTTCCCGCGCTAGATGCCTTGCCGTTATACGAACAAGACACTGTTTTATATAACTTAGCTGATATTGCGGTCAGTAAATTTAATTTACCCCTTGTAAAAGCACTACAAGCAAAAGGGATTACGCCAACCAACGAGCCTGGTTTATTTACAGGGTTAGACGTAGCTATTGTAAACCTGCCAAAAAGCGGCAACTTAACCCTAGCCCCATTAGATACTAAACACACCCAGCTTTTGGACTATCTTAAAAAGCGTGGTTACAAGGCACATAGCGGCAATGCGAATAACGACCTAAATAACCAAGGGGTATTTTTTGTAAATGACTTTATTTACCAGCAAGGTGCCTATATTAATAAGCAGGACAACCCTACGCAATACACTTACTTTAACCCTATAGGTAGAATAAGCAATGCAGAGTTACCTAAAATAACAACTAACGATAATTCTGACATAGCTACTTATTTAATAGACCTAGAACAACAAAAAAATGAGCTACAAGCGCGTAGTAACAATTGTAATGATCTACATAAAGAGTTAAAAACCGCCGAACAGTTGGTTGATATGAGGCAAGCTTACAATCAAGTTTGGAATGCAAATGAAGAACACAGTGATAACACCCCAGCCGTTTTGCACGCAATAGACCCTGTATTAGTTAACTACTGGTTTGCTTCACAAAACAATCAGCATTCATACGGTAGAAGCCAAAGCACATTTAGCGAATTATTATCTAAAGAGCAATACCACAAAGCGTATGAGTACAGCCTTAGTACAGTATTAACTCAAGCCGAAACGGATACGCTTTTTTCTTTATTACTGTTAAAACCTGATGATTTAATCACTCTTTGGCAAAGCCGAGTAGAACCTAAGCCACCGAGTGATTTACTACGATTGAGCAAACTTCCACTTAGTCAATGGCAAAAACTAAAACACGCTGGTTTTGATTTTTCGATTACCGACGTGTATGGCCGCGACGTATACCTTCAAGCAATGTTTGCCTCAAATGATATAGTGCAATTTTTAATTGATAATAAAATACCCTCTGATACAAAAAAGCTGGGCGTAGATATACTCGACCTAGCGCTAGAACAAAGCTATCACCAAGGGAAATTAAGCAAAAACGTTCCACTAGCGCTACAACTTGTAAAGGAGTTTGAGCCAAACCACTTAGCCCGCGTAGCACGATTAAAAATGTTTTACCCTGAGGTTTATCAGCAGTTAATTCATCTAAAACCAGCGCTTAAGCCTGCCCAAGGCACAGAGCTAAATCATTATATGTTTGATAATCACTAAATAACCCACCAAGCACGCTAATGCCCTTAGCGTGCTATATAGCTAAATTAATGTCTTTAATATTTAACATTGCCTGTGTAGAGTATTTAAAACAATTAAAGGATTAGGGCTATGACGGGTAAAACGCTAATTTTTAATTTTGATGGTACCGGGGGCGAGCCTCGCGATGCAGAACAATTTAGTTCAGATCATTTTAAAGAAGACAGTAGTATTTCTAATATTCTTAAGCTGCATTTATTATTAGGCGGCAAGCTCGATGACTCCCCCACCACCCCATTTACAAACCAGCTTAGTTTTTATTATCAAGGTATTGGCACCAAAGGAAGCCGCCTAAAGCGTATTTTAAACCAAACTTTAGCGCCACGTGGTGACGATGTGGCCAGTATTTTAAATCAAGCCATGCGTGATTTTAAAACGCATTACCAACTAGGCGATACCCTTTTACTTACGGGTTTTAGTCGGGGCGGCGCACTTGCTCGGCGTTTTGCAAAAATCCTAGAGCCTTTAATTAGCGATAATATTTACGTATGTGTATTTGATACCGTGGCCTCAATTGGTTTATCAAAAGTCAGTAAAGCAACACGCGGTGCCCAGCATGTTATTTTTGAAAACCACACCATTGCCAAAAATATTTCGCAGGCACTGCACTGCGTAGCACTTGATGAAAAACGCCGCGCATTTGAACCCACCCTAATGAACCATCAAAATAATATTACCGAGCTTTGGTTTGCAGGGGCGCATTCAGATATTGGCGGCGGTTATTACCGCGATGGCCTAGCTGATATTTGCCTGCGCTATGCGCTTGAATGGTTAATTGAGCAACCACTTGAAATTAGTTTATTAACCAGCCACGATATTGACTACGAAACCTTATTGCCTGGCAGTAAATTAGTTGACCAAGACGATGTAACCGTAACGCCCGATCCTCTGGCTTTAAGCCATCAGCAAAATTACTTTTGGTTTAATTCCATTTTTAAATTGGTCGACAGGGAGTGTTGTGTACTGATTGATAACGAAGCAAGCAACCTTGAGCCATTAGTTCACCAAAGCGTGGCTACACGGATTAATAAACTAACCAGTTATCGCCCAGAATCGCTTAAAAAACGTCATTACAAAATAGGTTATAACGACGGCACAACATTAAGCTTTGTCGGGTTAAGCCCCCACATTGCACTCGCTACCCAAAATATGAGCGTGCTTGGGATTAATCAAAGCCAAGATGTAATGGTATTTGCCTCAGAGCAATATAACACCACCGGTTTAATGCTTGAGCAAGGCGCTACGTATCGCTTTACACCTTATCCAAACCAGTTTTGGTACGACGATGGCGTAAAGTGCACTGCCAGCGGGTGGCATCGCGATAACGTGCAATTAGGTGTAAAAGAAATCCCCATAGCATTACTTGAACCATTTAGACGACTTCCTCGCGCACAATGGTTTTCTTTAGTAGGTGCTATAAATCAAAACGATGAACACCTGTTTGAAATTGCTGGTGGCAGTGACATAAAAGTAGCTAAATCCGGTGAGTTTTGCCCCTTTGCCAACGACTTAAGCCGCTTTTACGGCGCTAATGCAGGGAGAATAAAAGTAAAAGTAACCCGCATAAGTTAAATGAGGGGTGTAGACGCGCAGCTTGCTGGCGTTTAAAAGCAACGCTTTTACCTAGGCATAAAGTGATCGTTTTACCACAGAGAAGCGAAGGAGAATACCTGGAGAAGTGACTAAACATTACGCGCGTTTTCTCTGTGAAGCGCGACGCGCCTCGGTGTACTCGGTGGTGTTATACAGATAACTTATACTAATTTACTTTGGCTGCTCATTTACTCCTCATTCTCTTCTCTTTGTGCATTTTTGTATTAAAGATCAATAAATTACAAAGAGTTTAGAGGCGCTTCGTTTTTAGAGAAATAACTAAAATCTTGCGCGAGCAAGCTTCGCGCCTTGTATCTCTCGTTGA
>NZ_PNCU01000057.1:0-27021 GCF_005886915.1 Pseudoalteromonas sp. S3776
GCCAAACATACGCTGCCCGAAGGGTTCTTTCTAGGGGCCATTTACTCTTTGTTGCCTACATGGATGTAGGTAAGGGGCGTGAGCAGGACGCGGAAGCTTTACTCGGTTTTTACTTAGCCCACTAGGTTACAAACCTCGCGCCACGATTAAATAGCCCCTAGATTGAACAAGTTATAATCCTGAAAGGTCAACAGGCCCTAGGCTGTATATGTATTCTCTTTGGCTATTTTCGCTTTATAAGCGACGAAAATGGCAATGCAGATTTAAACAACTACCGTTTCACGGGCGGTATTGCGTTGGTAATAACGGGCATGTTTGACGGTACTTACGATTTAATTAAACGTCTGCGCTCTAAAAACAGCGTATCTGCATTAGCCGTTTATTTAGGGCTTTTTTTACTTTATATTGGCGTTGTGTTTTATAAATAACCCCTCAAATGACAGCAAAACAACTTTTTAGAATAATAATTACCGCGAGCTTACTACTCCCTCCCCTATTTTTTATTGCTTGGGATGAAAATCTCGATCCCCCCTTTATTGCCAATACTGCTTATGATTTTTTAACACATAAGCTGCTTCCTGCTTTGTCAGTACTAATTAGTATTGCAGCAGGTATGTACGGATACAAAAAGTACAACGCATGCATAACGTTTAAATCAAATTTTAAAGACTACTTAGAGGATGATGGGAAGCTTAGGGGTTGGCTGGGTATCTTGTTTATACCGGTTTTAGTTTATTTATGGCTGTGGGCTAGTTTTTGTATTTCTGTAAAGCTTTGGACTTATTATTATAGCGAGAATAGCTGGCAGCAAGAGTACCAGCTACTGGCTATAGAGGCCTGCCCGCGTGATTACGAATACAGCTGCGCAAAACTGGTTGTGCTTGATTTACAAACTTATAGAAAACGCTCTTTTAGATGGTATTTAGATAAGCAAAAACTAAAACGGTTAAAAAATGAAAAAATAAACATCGTGGGCGTTAAAAGCCCACTCGGTTACGTTGTGCATCAAATACAGTGGTAAGTGCACACGCTATTTTTTTAAACTTAATGTACCAGATGAGCGCGATTTACCGTTTGATGACTTTTTGTTGTTTGCGTTTTTGCTATCGCCTTGAGTATTTTTAACTACGGCCCCTTTACCTAAATAGGTGGTTGAACGCTTTTGAAAGGGGGTGTTACTTCTTTGAGTACGAGTGCCTCGCTCATTATTAAAGGCACGTGGGTTTTCACCCTGAAAATCACGCTTTTTAGGCTCGCCTTTGTTATTGGCATTTTGCTTATTAGTATCAACCGAATGCTCTTGCGTTTTACCCGAGTCAGCAATTGAGTCATTAATTTGCGCCATTTCTACGTCGGTTAAATGTCGCCACTGGCCTACTTTTAAGCCCTTTAACGTTACATTCATAATGCGGGTACGTTTAAGGGTCACCACTTCATAGCCTAGGTATTCACACATACGACGAATTTGGCGATTTAACCCCTGTGTAAGCACAATTTTGAACTCTTGCGGCGCTGTTTGCTTCACTTTACATTTTTTTGTGACGGTATCTAAAATAGGAATACCGTTGGCCATTTTGCTCACAAACTGGCGGTTTAGTGGTTTATCAACTGTCACCACGTATTCTTTTTCGTGGTTATTACCTGCTCGCAAAATTTTATTAACGATGTCACCTTCGTTAGTTAAAAAAATTAATCCTTCAGAAGGTCTATCTAAACGGCCGATAGGAAATATGCGGGTGGGATAATTAACAGCTTTTACAATATTACTTTGAATTTTACTCTCGGTGGTACAGGTAATACCTACTGGCTTATTATACGCAATGTACACACGCTTTGGTTTTTCGCGCAGCGGTTTTCCATCTACTAAAACAGTATCGGTATCTGCCACTTTTACGCCCATTTCAGGCGTATTACCATTAACCGTTACACGACCTTGCTCAATATATTTATCGGCTTCACGGCGTGAACAAAAACCTGTTTCACTAATAAATTTATTTAAACGTTTTAATTCGGTCATGGCACTTAATGGTCCTAATTTTAAAGGCGACTAGTGTAAACCACACGCCATTATTTTTCGCCCCTAATTTAAGCCTTTACGCATTAATTTTTGCGATTTTTGCTTGAGTTAACTTACGCCAAACATATTCCAGCGGCCCTTGCTCATAATAGCGACAATATAAAGCTGTAAACAATAGCTGCAAAGTAACCAGGCCGGTCGCGACTAACCAATAGTCTATGCGGTTAAAACTCAATACCCACTGCGGATACAATACTTTATAAAGCAGCAGCTGCATAAGTGTTTGGCCTATATATAGGGTAAAAGCTAGGCGCCCCGCCTGCTGAATAAGCCGCCCTACATGGGCGCGATTATTACAAAATTTAACGATAAGATGAATATAAAATACAGCCATGAACAACGCGGCAAAGGTATTTATAAACTCTTGTATGGCGAACCCTGCTCCCCCTGTAAACTGTGACGCATACAGCCTCATGCCTGAAAAAATAAAGGCACCAGTTATACAAATAATAAGGTGCGGCTTGGTTAAACCTCTATTAAAAACCTCATTTTTATATAAATAGATGCCTATCAGCATCAGCCCTACGCACAGCCACATGATCATGATAGGAACAGCTACCAGCATTAATACATTCATACCTAGGTTACTTAAAAAATAATCGCTGTAATGTGGGCTATATAAATCGATATACTGCGCTGTGTCACGATAAATTACCTCATCTGGTACACTAAAAAGTACCAACGCCGTGGCTACACAACCAATTAAAAGAAACTCCCCCGCCCTTTTTAAAAGTAGTTGGTTATTACTTTGCAAATATTTTAGGGTAAACCAGCCAGATACACCGTACAAAAATAAAATGTCGCCAGCCCACAGTAAAAAACCATGTACCAAACCAAAAATGATAAGCCAATGCAATCGCGCTTTTAAAGGGGCTGTTGATTTAACTTTTTGCCATTGAATATACAGGCCTGCACCAAACAGTAAGCTAAACAGCGTTCTAAATCGGCCATCCACAAAAAAAGTACTCACAGCATGGATAAGGGCATCGCTAAAAGGCGGGGTAGATAAAGGAATATAGCTATAGTCCATTAAGCCAAACGCATAGCCATTCATATACACTAAGCAAAGCACAGCAATGCCACGAATAAAGTCCATATTATAATTTCGCATAATGAGCGGTTACTGTCCTTTAACTATTATTTTTATAATTATCTGCCCAATCTACGGCTTGTTTATATAACCCTGGCAGCACATCACTTTTAACATTAAGTAATATAACGGCTTTTTCTAATGTCCACCAGCTACCTGTTTCGTACGCTTGCACTACATTTAAAATATAATATAGGGTGTTTTTTTCGTTTAATAACGCCGCTTTAATATCATCAGGAAAAGGTAATTTTTCGACTAATAAACTCATAGGTTGATCGAGTATGGCATCGAGTAACGAAAACAAGCCGGTTAAAAACGCCTCACCCGCAAGCGATTTAGACACCTGCTTTGCTATTAGCTCACAAAAGCGTGCTCTAACTACACACACTTGCATTAACTCTGCTGGCTTTTTACCCGCGGTGTGGGCGGTAACAATAAGACTTACAAACTTTTTTAAACGCTCATGCCCTAAATACACTAACGCCTGTTTAATAGATGATATTTTGCTTTGAATAGGAAAAACACCACTGTTAATTAGGCGCATAAGCTTATAAGCCAGGGCTGCATCGGCTTCAAATAACGCACTAATTTGCTTTATATCTGGGCTTGATTTCATTACTTGCGCGTAAATAGCCACAACTAACGCATAGTTATAATCAATGTCTTGCTGTTCGTGCATTGTGGGCTTAGCAAAAAAGTAGCCTTGGAAATAATCAAACCCCATTTTATGGGCTTGATGATAATCGGCTTGGGTTTCTATTTTTTCAGCTAATATTTTAATTTTTTTATGCTGTTTTAGTTTTTCTACAATCTCGGCAATATCTGATAAAGGCGTTTGCGCAATATCAAACTTTACTAGCTTAATAAACTTTAAAAATCGCTCCCATTGTTCGTTATACACAAAGTCATCTAATGCAAGCTTATAATTTTTATGAAAAAGTTCTCTGCAAAGTTGGTAATTATCATCGGTGGGTTCAATGGTTTCTAACAGCTCAATGACTACATCTTTACAGGGTAAAAAGTCACATAAATTGTGTTTTAAAGAGTCAGGCCCTATATTTATTAATGCTGTTTTACCTGAGGTGATGTGGCGGGTGCCTAAATTAAGCTGGTTTTCCATTATTAGGCGAGCAGTAGCTTGACCTTCTTCTATATCGGGAAAAAAGTTTTCAGCACTATTGCGAAATAAAAGCTCGTAAGCAACTACATTTTGCTTACGATTAAATATTGCTTGCCTTGCAACAAATACAGACACATTACCTACTTCTTATTTATATACTCAAACTAAGTAATTAATAGCGTAAATAGGTAAAAATGTCACTTCTGTTGCGTTTAAATTTAATGATTTAGCAATACATGCTTGAAATATAATCAGCAGCGACCGTTTCCCACGAAAAACGTGCACCTTTAGCATTAGCTGTAATTTTTTCCCATTGCTTAGGATTTTGCTGTTTTAGCGTAAGGGTTTCAGTTAAGCATGTCATTAACCCATCAACTTGCTCATCTAACGAGGCGCCAAAAAACGCAAAGCCATTGTTTTTGTGGCTTACGGTGTCTTTTAAACCGCCAACACTGTGTACTAAACAAGGTTGCCCTGCGCGCATAGCAAGCATTTGACTAATTCCGCATGGTTCAAACGAGCTTGGCATTAAAAATAAATCCCCAAGCTCATATAGGCTATCGCCAATACCTTGCCCATACCCTTTTAAAAACAACAAGTTTGCATTGCGTGCCATGGCCTTAGTAAAAATACTTTCAGGAGCTTTGTCACCAGAGCCTAAAATAATGAGACGGCCATTAAAACGGTTAATTATTTCACACACTTTATCAAGCGCTAATGCATTACCGTATTGTTGACAAAGTAATAGCACCTTTTGCTCGGTCAGCCTGCCAACACTTGTTACAAGGGGCCCGTCTATTGGCGTGTTTTTAAACTGCAGCATGCGCTGATGCGCAATATAGTAACTCGTTTCAAGCTGTTCATGTTTTACCATCCAGTTAAATAAGGTATGTTCAATACGCTCATACAAAAGCGATAAAGTAACCTGCTCAGGGCTTTGCTCAGGGTATTCACAGCCATTTAATATCCCCACTACCTTGCCTTGGGCCGATTGATTTTGTAAATCAAGCTCTAAGCCTTCTCCACCAAAAAAACCTTGCTGATAATTACTCGGCTTTAGTACCTCAGTACTGTAAGTAGGTGAGACTAAATGCACTTTATCAGCCAAATTTATAGCGCTTCGCATAGGGTTAAAGCAGTGTGGGTAACGAGGGTCGCACAAATGTTGCCCGTTATAACCTAACGAAGGAAACCAGGCCTCTAAACTCGAGTCATCGTGTTTAAAAGGTCTGATCCCTTGCAGTGCTAAATTATGAACAGTGTAGGCAATGTGTAAATTAGCAAGCGTATCGTAGCGTTTATCAAATTTTAATAACACGGCAACACAAGCGCTGTGCCAATCGTGAAGATGCAGTGCTTGAGGGCGCTTTAATAATCCCTGCAGTAACACTTCACATATTGCGGCACTAAATAATGCGTATTTGGTTGCATCTGTTGCAAAAGGTCGCCCGGGTTCGTCATTGCAGTACACCGCCCCCGATTGGCTAAACAGTGGATGCGAAATAACAAATTGATTAATGTGTGTGTTGTCATCACATATTTTAAATACAGATAATACCTGTGGCTGCGCTCTAAATATAACAGTGACATCACCTATATATTCACGTTGCAGTTGCTCAAACCCATAATCAGGAATAACAACATCTACGCTCACGCCCTGTGCGGCTAGTGCTTTTGGGGCATCTCTGACTACATCTGCTACACCGCCCACTTTAGCGTTTGGTAAAGCATCGTTTTCTGCGGCAACCATTAATACATGCATTTATTTACTACTTCCTTAACCTTTGTTATTCGCATCCGATTTTAAGCGAACTTTTTATTTTCGTGTGCTTGACGTTCAAGCTTTTTGGCAAGCTCCGTGAGCATATCACGGGTTACAAGCACTATGCCTTTTTTAGATACCCTAAAGCCATTTTCTTCATCGGCTTTTCTATCGTAGCCAATTTCAAGCCCTGCGGGTATTTCACAGCTTCGATCAATTATGGCTCGCTTAATTTTACAATGACGATTAATGAGAGCCCCGGGTAAAATTACCGATTGCTCTATTTCGCAAAATGAACGTACGTGCACGTTTGAAAACAGCAGTGATTTTCTAACTACTGAGCCCGATACAATACACCCCCCTGATACCGTTGAGTCTACCGCCATACCGCGTCTATCTTCATCATCAAAAATAAACTTAGCCGGTGGCAACTGCTCTTGGTAGGTCCAAATAGGCCAGGTTGGATCGTATAAATCTAGCTGTGGCTCGGGCATTACCAATTCCATATTGGCTTCCCAAAACGAGTCTAACGTTCCTACATCGCGCCAATAAGGTTGCCCTTCTTGCATGGGATCTCTAAACGGAAACGCATACACACTGTGCTCTTCTATAATTGCCGGAATAATATCGTGCCCAAAATCGCGGCCAGAACCTTCATTTTCAGCATCTTTTTTTAGCTGCTCAAATAAAAACTCGGTATTAAACACATAGTTGCCCATAGAGGCTAAGCAGGTTCCTGGCTTACCAGGGACAGAGCTGGGGATAGAAGGTTTTTCATCAAAGCGGCATACTCGATTTTTTTCATCAACGGTCATTACCCCAAAGGTGTCTGCAGCCTCTTCAACAGGTACTTCAAGACAACATACAGTCATGTCGGCGCCTTTTTGGACATGCTCAGCTAATAAAGCACCGTAATCCATTCGATAAACGTGATCGCCTGACAAAATCATCACATATTTTGGCAGTTCGTGGCGAATTATATCCATGTTTTGAAAAACCGCATCGGCAGTCCCACAATACCACTCATCACCATTACGCTGAGATGCGGGTAAAATTTCAACCGACTCCCCCAGCTCCTTCTTAAAATGGCCCCAGGCGCGATTAACATGGCGGATCAAAGAGTGTGATTTATACTGTGTGGCTATGCCTACACGCCTCACACCCGAATTAATACAATTTGATAATGGAAAATCGATAATACGGTGCTTACCGCCAAAATAAACAGCAGGCTTTGCGCGCCAATCTGTCAATTCGTGTAAGCGTGAGCCGCGTCCACCAGCCAGTATTAACGCGTACGTATCTCGGGTTAAGCTACTTATGTAACGATTTGCATAACTAGGCATAATACTCTCTCCGTTTAGTCTGTGCTCTTAGTGGCATGGCTCGTAGTTGTGTGTAAGTCTGTTTCACTAATAGTTAGGGGGGTTAGGTGCCAAATATCTTCACTGTATTGGCTTATGGTTCTATCACTTGAAAAGATGCCACTTGCGGCCGTATTTAAAATACTCATTTGCGTCCAATGCGTTTGGTCAAGATACGCAGCCTCTACCTGCTTTTGCGCAGCAACGTAGCTTTCAAAGTCATGTGCAACCAACCAAGGATCGTGAGGGCTTTTAATTGCATTAATAATGTCGTCAAATAAATTAGGCTCAAACAGATTAAATTGCCCGCTTTCGAGTAACTGCATTACATGGCTCAGGTCGCTGTTTTGCTCTATTAAATGAGAAGGGTTATAGCGCGATTTAATATCATCAATTTCATGAGCCTGCGCACCAAACAAAAAGAAATTATCTGCGCCCACAGCGTCTCTAATTTCAATATTCGCCCCATCTAACGTACCAATAGTAAGCGCGCCATTCATCATAAACTTCATGTTACCAGTGCCTGATGCTTCTTTACCTGCGGTCGATACTTGCTCTGATAAATCGGTTGCCGGGCAAATCGTTTCCATTGCGGTTACATTATAATTTGGCAAAAACGCAACTCGTAAATAAGGTGCTGCAAGTGGGTCTTTATTAATAACCTCAGCGACATTATTAATGAGCTTAATTATTTTTTTAGCCATGTAATAACCAGGCGCTGCTTTACCTCCTAACAGCACACAACGTGGTACTAAGTTTGTCGTATCGCCACGGCGTATACGCTCATATAAATGAATAACATGCAGCACATTTAATAGCTGGCGTTTGTATTCGTGAATACGTTTAACTTGTACGTCAAACATCATCTCTACATCAAAATCAACACCACAGCGCTCTTTGACTAAATCGACGAGGCGTTGTTTATTTTCGCGTTTAACATTTTGCCATTGCTGATGAAACGCCCTGTCGTCGAAGTAGCGACGTAATTGGCTAATATCTGCAAAATTGCTAACCCATTTTGAGCCAATTTTTTCTGTAATTAACGTGCTCAAGGCAGGGTTGCAGTGTGCTAACCAACGCCTTGGCGTAACCCCATTGGTTTTATTATTAAACTTATTAGGCCAAAGTTCATAAAAGGTTTTAAATAGGCCTTCTTTTAAAAGTTGAGTATGTAGTGCGGCCACACCATTTACCGAATAGCTACCCACAATGGCTAAATATGCCATGCGTATTTGCGGCACGTCGCCTTCTTCAATTAACGACAGCGCACGCTGTTTACTTGCATCACCAGGCCAATGCTGAGCCACTTGGGCTAAAAAGCGGGCATTTATTTCATAAATAATTTCTAAAATTCGTGGGAGTAGTTTTGCAAAAAGTGGCACCGACCATTTTTCTAATGCCTCTGGCAATAATGTGTGGTTAGTGTAAGCCATTGTGCTGGTTGTAATTTCCCACGCATTATCCCAATCAAGCTCGTAGTCATCAACCAAAATGCGCATTAACTCTGCCACGGCAATACTTGGGTGGGTATCATTTAATTGAAATACATGATGTGCAGCAAAGTCACTAAAGTCTTCGCCGTACTGTTCAACCCATTGCGATACAATATCTTGAATGCTCGCTGATGATAAAAAGTACTGTTGGCGCAACCTAAGCTCTTTACCATTTTCACTGCTGTCATTTGGGTAAAGCACCATTGTGATTTGTTCTGCTAAGTTTTTTTGCGCCACCGCTTCTGAATAACTCCCTGCATTAAACTCGGTTAAGTTAAATTCGTCGGTCGCTTCTGATTTCCATAACCTTAGCGTATTAACAATGTCGTTTTTATAACCAGGAATAGGCACATCATAGGGCACGGCTAAAACATCATGACAACCAACCCATTGGCGGTGTTCTCGCCCATGTTTGTCGGTATAACTTTGTACGTGCCCGAAAAACTTCACTCGTTGTGATTGCTCAGGGGCGGCAAGCTCCCACGGGTGCCCCTCACGAAGCCAATTATCGGGTTGCTCAACTTGGTGACCATTTTTTAGTGATTGGTTAAACATACCGTATTCGTAGCGAATACCGTAACCCACCACGGGAAGCGCAAGGCTTGCACAGCTATCTAAAAAACAGGCTGCTAAACGTCCGAGGCCACCATTACCTAGCCCTGCATCATGCTCTGCTTGGGCTACAGTTTCTGTTGTGGTGCAATATTCTTGTAGAGCACTGGATACTTGCTCGTCTAAATCTAAGTTTAAAATAGCATTGCCAAGTGCCCTACCCATTAAAAATTCTAACGATAAGTAAGCTGTTTTGCGGCGTTTTTCTTGCTTTATTTGTTGTTTGGTTTCTCTGCAACGAGCAACAAGCCGATCTCTAATTGTCAGCGCGAGCGCATGATATAAATACAGTTGCGACTCACCGACTTTGTCACGTCCTAAACTGTAATAAAAGTGCCGAGTTAAATCATCCTTTAAAGTGCTTTCATCAATTACAGGGCCTTCTTGCCACCCTTTTACCACACACACATTTTCGTCTTGCTTAGACATGACCTTCGTCCTCTAAATTTGCACTAAAAACCCAGCTGCTTTGTGTTGAAATTTCGACTATTGCATCCTCTTTACTGCTTAGCGATGCGTTATGTACACTTGATAAAACCATGTCCCATTGCGCCGCGATAGGCGATGGGGGTAACTTACAAAAAACTGTTTTTTTACTCGGATTTAAAATGATTAATAAGGCGTATTTATTTTGCTTATCTAACAAGCTATACATTAAAAACTGGCGCTGCGGCTCGTGCCAATGCTCGTTAGTCATTTTTACGCCTTGCTCGGTAAACCATTTAACCGTAAAGCGCTCGTCAATATCTTCTGAAAATACACTGTGTTTAAACGCGCTGTGACCACGCCTTATTTTTAATGCATCGTCAATAAAACGGGTAAGTGAATGATTTAGCTGCGAGTCTTTCCATGCCAACCAACTGGTGCGGTTATTTTGACAATACGCATTATTATTACCCCCCTGCGAGTGGCCCATTTCACTGCCAGAGGCAATCATAGGTACTCCTTTTGAGAGTATTAGCGTAAGTAAAAAGTTCTTTTGTTGTTGCAATCTTAAGGCAATAATTTTGGCATCATTAGTAAATCCCTCAACACCACAATTGGTTGAATGATTAGCGCTGTGGCCATCGCGATTTTGCTCACCATTTGCTTCATTATGTTTGTGCTCATAACTGACTAAATCAGCAAGCGTAAAACCATCGTGGCTGGTAATAAAGTTAATACTATTAAGCGGCCCACGCTGGCTGTGTTCAAAAATATCAAATGAGCCATGAATACGCTTTGCCACATTGGCTATAACGCCTTCTTCGCTTTGCCAAAATCGGCGTATTACATCTCTGTATTGATCATTCCACTCTCGCCACGGGGAGGGGAATGCGCCAAGTTGGTAGCCACCGGGCCCTATATCCCAAGGTTCACTAATAAGCTTTACACGGCTTAATACAGGGTCTTGCTCAATGGCTTGAAAAAACGCATGGGCGGTATTAAAACCATGGGCATTCCTGCCTAAAATAGTAGCTAAATCAAACCTAAAACCGTCGACTCCCATTATTTGTACCCAATAACGCAAGCTATCTAGTACCAGCTTTAAAGTTTTAGGGTGGTCAATATTAATGGTGTTACCACAGCCTGTATCGTTTATATACACCTGTGGCTTGTCAGCAACCGTACGATAATAAGCAAGGTTATCTAGCCCTCTGAGCGATAAAATCGGCCCATCGGCGCCCGCTTCTGCGGTGTGGTTATAAACCACATCTAAAATAACCTCTATATCCGCTTTATGAAGCTCGCTAACCATTTGTTTAAACTCGTTAATGTCGTCATTAACCAAATAATCTTTATGCGGAGTAAAAAAATTGAGCGTGTTGTAGCCCCAATAATTTTGCAGCCCTTTTGCCGTTAAAAACTGCTCACTTATAAAGGCATGCACAGGGAGTAGCTCAAGTGCAGTAACCCCTAAATTATGCAAATGCTCAATAAAGCTAGGGTGGCTTAAACCTAAAAACTTGCCTTGCAAATTTTTAGGAATATTAGGGTGTCGGCACGTGGCACCTTTTACATGACACTCATAAATAACGGTATTAGACCAGCTATGATTTGGCTTTTTATGTTTATAAGGCTGGCTATTAATAACCCGTGATTTAGGTATATCAATGGCATTATTAACGGTGCTTTTCGTGCCAATAGGCATTTGCCCATAGTGGCGCTCACTCCATGTAAATTCGCCAAATAAGTCTTTTGCATAAGGGTCAATCAGCAATTTGTGCTCGTTAAACAACAGCCCTTTTTCAGGACTGTACTCCCCTTCAATGCGATAACCATATAATGCGCCTTCGGCTAAAGGCGCAACATGGGCTGTCCATATACCGCCTTCGTTGATATGCATGGTTACTTTTAATATTTCAGAGTGACCACTTTTATCAAATAAACACACATAAGCTTGTGTTGCTTTAGGCGCATACAAGCTAAAGTTAACGCCGCCACTGCTAATAGTTGCGCCAAGTGGCTGTGGTTGCCCATGTGAAACCTCAAATCGATTACTCATCTTCAACCTTTTGTAAATAAATCGTCGTTAACCCGCCCATTGCAATTTTAATGCTATGCGAAAAACCATGAACGCTTGCCTTTACGCTACTAACCGTGGCGTTTTTGTTTGCTGTTACTTTAATACCTGAGCCAAAAAAAGCGTCATCATCGGTGTTTAAAATAACCTTATATTTACCCGCCGCGGGTACCCCAATTTCATATTCTTGATAAGAAACAGGTGTAAAGTTTGCTACTACTACAATAAAGTCGTGGGCATTTTTAGCATAACGTACAAAACTAAATATACTTTGCGCGTTATTGTTGTTATCTATCCATTCAAAACCCGCAGGGCTTGAGTCGAGTTCATACAGTGCAGGTGACTTTTTATAAACAGTATTGAGCACTTGTACAGTGTTTTGTATACCGCGGTGGCTTTTATGCTCTAGCAAATGCCAATCAATAGAATGGTTGTGATCCCATTCTTTTCGCTGTGCTATTTCGCCGCCCATAAACAGCAGCTTTTTGCCTGGGTGCGCCCACATAAATGCGTAATACGCACGTAGATTGGCAAATTTTTGCCAATCATCACCGGGCATTTTTTCAATTAGCGAACCTTTACCATGTACAACTTCGTCATGACTTAGCGGTAAAATGTAATTTTCGCTAAATGCGTATACCATAGAAAACGTCATTTCGTGATGGTGGTGCTGCCTATAAAGTGGGTCATATTTCATGTAATGCAGGCTGTCGTTCATCCACCCCATATTCCATTTGTAGCCAAAACCTAAGCCATTGTGATCAACACTTTGAGTAACGCCCGGCCATGCAGTAGACTCTTCAGCCACCATCATAATGCCCGGATTATTTTTATAACTGCGCAGATTTACTTGCTTTAGGCACTCAATAGCGCCTAGGTTTTCTCGCCCACCATAACAATTAGCAACCCATTGCCCTTCTTTGCGGCTGTAGTCTAAATAAAGCATGGAAGCCACAGCATCTACGCGCAGTCCATCAAGGCCAAATTGCTCTAGCCAATACATCGCATTAGAGATTAAAAAGCTTTTCACCTCCGGACGGTCGTAATTATAAATATAGGTATTCCAATCGGGATGAAAGCCCTGTCGAATATCGGCATGTTCAAATAAATGCGTGCCGTCAAAGTGATGTAATCCATGCGGATCGCTAGGAAAATGCCCAGGCACCCAATCAAGTAGCACACCTAAGTTTGCTTTGTGGCACTGCTGAACAAAGTATTTAAAACTGCTGTAATCACCAAAGCGACTAGTTGGTGCAAATAACCCCACCGGCTGATAACCCCACGAACCATCAAATGGGTATTCACTTATTGGCATTAATTGAATATGCGTAAAGCCCATTTCAAGCGTGTAATTAACCAATTTGTCGGCAAGCTCGCTATAGCTTAAATAGCGGTTTTCTTCAGCCCTTTGCCATGAGCCTAAGTGCACTTCGTAAATACTTATGGGCGCGTCTATATGGTTACGCTTTTGACGATTTTTAAGCTCGCTATCGCTCAGCGTAATAGCCGCAGCTTGCTGTTGTAACACACTGGCCGTGCCTGGTGCTTGTTGCATTTTAAAGGCAAACGGATCTGCTTTTTCAAGTACATTGCCTCGCTGTGTCACAATAGAAAATTTATAACAGGTATCGGGCTGAAGCCCTGCGATAAAAATCTCCCACACACCACACGCAGGATGAAAGCGCATATAGTGGCGATTAGCTTGCCAAAGGTTAAATTCCCCAATAACAGATACACTGGCTGCATTAGGCGCCCACACACAAAAACGCACTCCATCAACCCCTTGTTGGTTAATAAAGTGTGCACCTAAATGTTTATATGCATGCTCTAAACTGCCTTCGTTAAATAAGTACATTGCATCCGTATCTAAGCTGCTTGCAAAGCTATATTCATCGTAAAAACATAGTGTTGAATTTTCATATTCAACGTTACACTTATAAGGCTGCGCGGGCATTTCGTTGCTTGTTGCTATAAATAAATCGCTGTGGTTGTAACGCTTTGCAATAACTTTTTTATCATTAATAAAAATACTTACACTTTTCGCTGCGGGTAAATACACGCGTATTTCGTAACCACTTTTATAAGCATGCGCCCCTAAAAAACTAAAAGGGTCTTTAAACCTGCCGCCTTGGAGTGCCCTTACCTGCTCGTCGTAACGGGTTTGTAATGAATCCTTTGGTGCAGTACTACTCATATTCTTTCCTTATTGAATTAACAGCAGCCAAGGTACTGGCATTATGTTTAAAAATATCGTCACATGAGTGCGTTAAAACACGGCGCCAATTTGGGTATTCGGTATCAGTACCGGGTATATTCACCGGATACGTTTGTTTATCTAAATCATCAAGCTGAAGTGCAAATAAACGGCTATCACTATGTGCAAGTGCTTTAGCCAGTTCACCATACACACACATAGCATCGCTAGATTCGTTAAGTTGCTTTATGCTATGTAACCGTATAAAGCGCAGTAAACGTTGTTTTTCATGTTGTCGTTCGTGCAATTGTTGTTGGTACTGCTGCTCATCAATAAGTTGATACTGGCGTTTAATATCTAAATCATCTGTTTGCCACCAGCCGCAAAATGGCGGAACGTCATGATTGGCTATCATAATTAAACAATGCTTAGGTAATTGTTTTAACGACAAAAACTCACCATCATGTTGTTTTTCAAAATAAAATAAGCTATTTGAATAAATACCGCTTGTTGCAAGTGCGTGTTTAACCTCGGGCGGGACTATGCCTAAATCTTCTCCTATTACTATGCACTGATTAAGGTGAGACTCTATTTTTAAAATAGCCAATAAGTGTTCGAAAGGGTAATAAACATAACAACCATCTTGTGTGTGGTTATTTTCAAAACACCACCATAAACGCCTCAGTGCCATAACGTGATCAATTCGCAAACCGCCAACACCTTGCATGTTTGCGCGAATAAGTGAGCGATAAAACGCAAAGTGATCATTTTTTAATTGTTGTGGGTTAAGCGCAGGCAGCCCCCAATTTTGCCCTGCTTCTGCCCAAGGGTCTGGGGGAGCGCCAACATTAGCATTATCGCTAAAAAGTGATTGCTGTGATTGATACTCAATACCATCTCCTGCACAGCCAACAGCAAGGTCATTAATTAAACCTATTGCCATGCCTTTACTTAAACAGTGCTGCTGGCAATGCCTTAATTGTAGTTTAGCCTGCCATTGTAAGTAGTAATCAAAGGTAGGGTTGGCTGAATTGAGCGTAGTTAAGGTCTGGGCGTTTTGTTTGCAAAACTGTGCAAACTCATCGCGCCGCGAAGCACTGGCATGTGCTTCAAAATGACTAAATAGCGCATTAAATAATGCATATTTAACTGTGCTTACTTTTTCATAATTTATAAACTGCTGATTGCTGTTTAAAAGCGCTTTTACCTCATCACTGTGTAATAAAGCATTCAACTGCGGATTATTTTTACTATCAGCTGATAGTTCAACAGAAATATACAGAGGGTTTAATAACGCACGGCTATTAGGGCTATAAGGGCTGGCCCGCTCACTTTGCTGTGCAAAAAGCAAGTGTAATGGGTTGAGTAATATGTAGTCCATGTGCTGCTGTGCACATAAATCACATAGCGCTAGTAAATCATTAAAATCCCCTACACCAAGGCCTGCTTTGTTTTTAACTGTGTACAACTGCAGCGAAAGCCCAGTGCGCTTAGTGTCATCTACTTGAAAAACTTTTTCTGGGGTAGCCCACAATTGAATCTCTTTGCTTTGCGCCCCAACACTAACAAGCGCCTGATGATAACCTACCGGTATAGCCCCTAAAGGCACTGCCACTTCAATATAACGTACGCCATGTGCATAATAATCGCCGGTAATGGTTAAATTATGTAAGTTAGTGCGCTCATAGGTTACATTTAATTTTGGCAGCGTTATAACAACAGGTAAATCAAGTTGGCGCTCATCTATGCGAATATAAAAAAGATTATCAGTTAAATTCACTAAGCTAGTATCGGGTGCTAACTCAAGCCAAGGCGCCACATCCAATTGGTAATTAAGCTGTGCAATTTGGTGTTCATCATCAGTATTTATACCACAACACTGTAAGGCACGTTTGCGCGTGTCTTCGCTAAATATAACCTGCTCGCCCGTGTATTTAGTAAACTCATAACCAATACCGTGCAGATAAAACAACTGCGAAAGTGCGTCCATTTACTCGCCTTAATTTATGCGTTGAGTGTTCACTATGCTATTTTCTGTGCCAAATTTATTAGGTAGGTAGTCATCTGCTTGGTGGTCGTTATCCCAAATATCGCCATTAATTAAATAACGAAAATGAAACTGCTGATCAACGGGCAAACGCTGCTTATATTTGAAGACCCCGTCTTTTTTATTAAATTTCATAGGCACTGGCTGCCAATCGGTAAATTCGCCTAGTAAACTTACTTGCTCTGCATCTGGGTGGGTAAACTCAAAGGTAACTTCTGCTTCATCTTTAGTTTTAAAAAAACGTTTATTCAACATAGTAGGCTCCAACTAATCCAAAATGGGTACTTAATCTTTGCCACAGGGCCGATACAACACTTCAAAAGGCGATGTGGGTGCTTTTAAACAACATCAAACACAGGTAATTTAAGCAAACTTTTATTTACGCATTATTACAGTGCAAAAAAGTTTTAAGCCGCACAATAAAAGTGCGGTTAGGCTAATAAACCTGGCTTTTTAATGAGTAAATAAAGTACAGCAAGTATTAAACCAACTTAATCATTTTAAATATAAGGAGGTGTTAGCAAAAAAAATGACACAAAGGCCCACACCAACCTATAAATTTCTTTCGTTGTCACTGTCCTTAAGTAATAATACACAGCATCTTATGTCTCTGAAATACCATAAATTTCATGTTGAAAAAAAGCATTCTATTTACTACCGTAGTTGTATTTATTGCATTAGCCTCCTTTGTAAGCCTTTCTGCGTATACGCTTTATAGTAAAAAACAATTATCAGTTGACCCAAAATTAAAAGAAATTTCAGGCATAGAGTTTGATAAAAAAAAGCGTTTGTGGGCGATTAATGATGGCGGCGACGACCCAAAACTTTATCGTCTAGGTCAAGATGGCGCTATTGAAAAAGAAATCCTTGTCACTAATGCCAAAAATATTGATTGGGAGGACATGACGCAAAATAAATTTGGTCATTTTTTCTTAGGTGATTTTGGCAATAATAAAAACGATAGGAAATGGTTAACTATTTATAAAATAGAAAACCCTATTGATATAAAAACACAGACCACCGAAGCAGAAATTATCAAATTTACCTACCCAGAAATGGATGGTACGCCTATTTCGCCTAATAAACGCAACTTTGATTTAGAGGCCTTTGTAGAGTACAAACGCCATTTATATTTATTTACCAAAAACAGAACCGAGCCCTTCGATGGGATTACCAACGTTTATAAAGTAGGCGATCATGCAGCTAATTTTGATGCGCAGTTAATTGATTCATTTAAAACATGTACTACTCTTGAAAAGCTATGCTGGATAACCTCCGCTGCGCTTAGCCCAGACAGGACTAAACTAGTGCTACTAGATTCTACCAGTATTTGGCTATTCGAAAATTTTAAAGGCGACAAATTTTTTTCTGGGGATGTATCTCGAATCGATTTAGGTATTGTTACGCAAAAAGAAGCGATTACCTTTTATGATGATAATACGCTTATATTTACAGATGAGGAATTTAAAGGGCTTGTGGGAGGAAATGCTTACGTTATTAAACTAGATGAAGCAGAAAAAACCATTATCAAACAAGCCACCAAACCAATATCTATAGTATCTCAATAGCCATGAATACCTTATTAAACATATAATGTGGTGTTTAATAAGGTACTGTTTAAGGTTTAATTTAATACGTTATTATTAAATGAGTGCAGTGCTTTTTCTACATCAACACCCAAAATAATAACGCCAATATGTTCACCTTTTGTATTTTTTATCGGTAAACTCAAGTGCACCTGAAAATGATGTGTTGATGCATCGTACTCAACACTATCAAAGCGATAATCTAAATCCTGCTGGTATAGGAGACTAAATTCCTTCTCATCACCTTGCCAATAATCACTGGTGGCTTTGCTCATTGCCGCATTTTTACCTTGCTTATCTGTCACTATGGTTTCTGTCACTATACCATTGAACTGCATTTGCCATTGTTGTAAAAATAATGACGCGTCAGTCACTAGCATTTTTTTAGCTAAGCCATGTTGATGTGTTTTTACTTCTTTAACCCAAAGGTCATCGGTTTTTTCAAGCTCTTGATTAGACAAATTAATATGGTTGCTTTGTTCAACTGCATCGCTAATTATTGGCTCTAATAGCAGTGTATTGATGGAATCTGATAGTTTATTTAGTATTTGAACCTGTTCAGCCTGTGATAAGTAAAAAGGCGCTGGTGCACACTGAGGTATCGTTTCGTCGAATTTTTCTAAAAAAGAAGGATGCGTATTTATAAGCTTATTTGCGGCAAATACACCTAGCGGCACATAGCGATAAAATGAACGTTGATACACAGAGGCATCAATACCTAAGTTATCAGCGGCATTGTTAAAATCATCTAAATCAAGTAATACTTTATCTACTCGATGATGATGAAGCACATTCACTATTTCCTCTAACGAATTTACTTCAAGTAGTGAGGTTATACTTTGTGTTTTAAACCAATTAGCTTGATAGCTTCCATGTACTACACCATAACGTAGTTTTTTGGGATCTTTATTTACGCTTTCAGGGTGAGTAAACCAGTACCAATTTTCTAGGTAAATAGGTGATGACAACTTACCATAATGGCTCATTTCAGAAGTTAAGTGCGTTGTAAAATACCCATCTAATCGACCCAACTTTACCTCCCTGCGTGCTCTAAGCCAAGGCAGAGATTGCAATTCAAAAGGCATATTCATGTTATGTAAAATACACTCTACTTGTTCAACCGCATTATCGGGTGTTGTAAGCGATACATTGGTACCAAACTTTAATGGTTCAGTTAAAGTCAAAAGTGCAAAAAATAACGTTGTGGGCATAATCCATTGCTAAATAATTATGTTAATTACATCAAGTATAGTAAGGCTTCGAAAAAATACCTAACTTAGTTAAAATTAAATATAGTTAAATCAGCAGGTAACCTGAAGACTCAATAAGTCAAAACTTTAACGCTTAAATTTTGTTTCTAAAATCACTGACGATGTTGTGCGCTCTACCCCGTCTAAATTACCTATATCATCGAGTAAATGACTTAACTTCTCTAAGTTTTGTGCTTGTACAACGGCAATTAAATCGAACTCGCCGCTTATTGCATAAAGCTGGGAAATTGCATCAATTTGTTTAAGCTCTAAGTTAGTTTTAGTGGTGAGTTTTTGCATCACCTTTATAGATACATGAGCCGATACCATACTGCTTAAATAGTCTTCACCGTAGTCAACGCTATAGCCTTTTATCACACCCGTTTCCTCAAGCTTTAACATTCTGCTTTGCACGGTAGAGCGTGATAAATTAAGCATGCGTGCCAAGTCAGAAATACTGGCTCTTGCATTGGTTTTTAAAATTGAAAGTAGCTTTTCGTCTTGTGAAGTTATCATATTGCTTATTGATTTCGTTATTTTGACTTTTATTGTAATCAATTTTCACAAAATAGCACTGCAAATTTAATCTATAACCTTCGATAATAACCATCAATAACAAAAATTACCTAGCTGAGAAAACGCTAACGTTTTTATTTTGCTAATCTTTATTCAATTTTTACAATTTTTAGGTGTACATAATGCAAGTAACAAGAGACTTATTTAACGATGTAATGGTGCCAAACTACAATCCGTCGGCAGTTATTCCTGTGCGAGGTGAAGGCTCACGTGTGTGGGATCAAAATAACAATGAGTTTATTGATTTTGCAGGCGGTATTGCCGTTAATTGTTTAGGCCACTGTCACCCAGCGCTTGTGTCTGCATTAAAAGAGCAAGGCGAGAAAATTTGGCACTTATCAAATGTAATGACTAACGAGCCTGCCCTACGTTTAGCACAAAAAATGGTTGAAGCGACGTTTGCAGACAAAGTGTACTTTGCAAACTCAGGTGCAGAAGCCAACGAAGCAGCTCTTAAGCTTGCTCGTCGCTTTGCACTTGACGAACACGGCGAAGAAAAATCACAAATCATTGCGTTTAACAAAGGCTTTCACGGCCGTACATTTTTTACCGTAACAGTGGGCGGACAAGCAGCTTACTCTGATGGCTTTGGCCCTAAACCTGGCGACATTATGCATTGTGATTACAACGATATTGCAGCATTTGAATCACTTATTAGTGATAAAACATGTGCAGTAATGATGGAGCCACTGCAAGGTGAAGGCGGTATTATTTCACCAACAGATGAATTTGCTAAAAAAGTACGCGAGTTATGTACTAAGCACAATGCACTGCTTATTTTTGATGAAGTGCAAACAGGCGTTGGCCGCACGGGTGATTTATACGCATACGAAGGCTTAGGCGTAGTGCCTGATATTTTAACTACGGCTAAAGCGTTAGGCGGTGGTTTTCCAATTGGCGCTATGATCACGCGTACTCATATCGCAGCGCACTTAAAAGTAGGTACTCATGGCTCTACGTATGGTGGTAACCCACTTGCCTGTGCCGTAGCAGAAGCTGCCTTTGATACAGTAAACACACCTGATGTATTAAATGGCGTTAAAGAGCGCGAGCAGTTATTCCGCGATGGTTTAAACGCTATTAACGAAAAATACAACGTATTCAGTGAAGTACGTGGTAAAGGTTTACTTATTGGTGCGGTATTAAACGATAAGTTTGAAGGCCGTGCCCGTGATTTTTTAGTTGCTAGTACTAACAACGGCTTAATGAATCTAGTAGCTGGCATGAACGTGATTCGTTTTACCCCATCTTTAGTTATTCCAGTTGAAGATATTAAAGAAGGCCTAGCACGCTTTGAAAAAGCAGTAGGCGACGTCGTAAACGGCTAATTGGCATAGGCGCGCCGCAAGGCGCGCTGTTGGAGAAAGTAATAAATGCAAGTATTACGTCCTATTACAACAAAAGACTTTGCTGCACTTAAGCAAATAGCAATTGAATCAGGCCATGGGTTTACCTCACTACCTGTCGATGACCAGTTATTAAATGATAAAATAGCGCGCGCAGAAAAAAGCTTTGCAAAAAATATCAATCAACCACTTGATGAAAGCTACCTATTTGTTCTAGAAGACAGTGAAACAGGTGAGGTCATAGGCACAACCGCCATAGAAGCCGCAGTGGGCTTATCGGTGCCGCTGTATCATTATCATTTAGGTAAAACAGTACACCACTCGCCTACACTGAATGTTTATAACACCGTTGATATTTTAAGCATGTGCAACGATTACACCGGATGCTCTGAAATATGTACTTTGTTTTTACGCGAAAACAGCCGAAAAGGGTTAACGGGCCGCTTTTTATCTCGTTCACGCTTTTTATTTATGGCGCAGCACAGCGAACGCTTTGCCGATACCGTGATAGCTGAAATGCGCGGTGTAAGTGACGAAGACGGCCATTCACCGTTTTGGCAGTGGTTGCAAGAGCACTTTTTTAGTATTGAATTTCCACAAGCTGATCACTTAGTGGGGCTTGGCGATAAGGTATTTATTAGTGAGCTAATGCCTAAATACCCTATTTACGTCAATTTATTAAGTAACAAAGCTCAAGCGGTGATTGGTAACGTGCATGAAAAAACTAAACCCGCACTCAAGCTGCTTGAAAAAGAGGGATTTGAGCATCGTGGCTATGTTGATTTATTCGATGCAGGGCCAACCGTAGAGGCAAAGCTTGGTAATATTCGTAGCATTCGTGAATCTCAAGTATGCCCCATTACAATTGGTAAGCTCGAGCATATTAGCCAACACAGCTCAGATACACTTGCCGTTTGCAACCAAGGCGTAAGTGGATTCAGAGCTACCTTTACCCAGCACGCCCACTATAACCACGCTAAACACACCTTAGTAATAAGCCAAGAAGTGGCTAATGCCCTTAATTTATCCCAAGGAGATGCAGCGCGTTTTTTCCGCCTGTAAAACATATATGAACACACATCTTATAAATAACCAATGGCATACAGGCCAAGGCCCCGCTTTTAGCTCTGTTAACCCAAGTAACGGCGAAGTTGTATGGCAAGGTAATGGCGCAACCGCTGATCAAGTAGATGCTGCAATCAATGCAGCTAGAGCCGCACAAATACAATGGGCAGATACACCAATTGAGTCGCGCATAACCATACTTGAAAACTTTGTCGCACAATTAAAAGAACATAGCGAAGAATTTGCAGCCATTATAGCGCGCGAAACCGGCAAGCCACTTTGGGAAACACGCACAGAAGTAGGCGCTATGACTGGTAAAGTAGCCATTTCAATCAAAGCCTATAATGAGCGCACGGGTACAACAGAAAACCCAATGCCCGGAGCTAAAGCCTTTATACGCCATAAACCACACGGAGTTGTGGCTATATTTGGGCCATATAACTTTCCTGGACATTTACCTAATGGCCATATAGTCCCGGCTATTTTAGCGGGTAACACTGTGGTATTTAAACCGTCTGAGCTAACCCCTCACGTTGCTGAATTTACTTTATCACTTTGGTTAAAAGCGGGTTTACCAGCAGGTGTTATTAATTTAGTGCAAGGTGAAATAGAAACAGGTAAAGCACTTGCTTCGCATCAAAACATAGACGGCTTATTTTTTACTGGCAGCTCAAACACAGGTCATTTATTACATAAACAGTTTGCAGGTCACCCAGGTAAAATATTAGCGCTTGAAATGGGCGGGAATAACCCACTAATAATTAAAGATGTAGCCGATGTAAGCGCTGCAGCTCACGATATTATTCAATCTGGCTTTATTACTTCTGGCCAGCGCTGTACCTGTGCGCGCCGCGTGTTTATTGAGAATTCAACCAATGGTGATGCTATTTTAGAAAAACTTATTAGCGCAACAAAAAACATTGTTGTTGACGACAGTTTTGCAACTGACCAGCCATTTATGGGTGCCATGATCAGTGAAAAAGCCGCACTGGGTATGGTTGTAGCGCAGGCTGACCTAGTTAAACAAGGCGCTGAGATACTTGTTGAGCTTAAGCAGCTTAAAGCAGGCACTGGGTTTGTAAGCCCAGGTATTATTGATGTAACTAACATCACCAACATGGCCGATGAAGAACACTTTGGCCCGCTTATAAAAGTGTACCGCTACAACGACTTTGACAGCGCAATAGCAGAGTCTAATAACACCAGCTTTGGTTTGTCAGCAGGCTTACTTGGCGATAACGAAGATGATTACAGCTACTTTTTAAAGCGCATTCGTGCCGGTATCGTCAATTGGAACCGCCCTATTACGGGTGCTTCTAGTGCTGCACCGTTTGGCGGCATTGGCGCAAGTGGTAACCACAGAGCAAGTGCGTATTATGCTGCTGATTACTGCGCTTACCCTGTCGCATCAGTTGAAGCCGATAAGGTAAACCTGCCACAAACTTTAGCGCCAGGTTTAGTAATTGAATAAGTGAATAACCCAATTTAAGGATTTAACATGCACACCAACGTAAATACATTATTTGAAAATCTATGGGATAACTATTTAGCTGTTACCCCATCGGCAGATAAAATTCATGACCTTCTGGGCTCAACGCAAAAAGATGACATTATTAACGACCATATTGCGCTGCGTACCTTTAATATTGAAAAAGTAGGCCTAGAAAAGCTAGCAGCTCACTTTTTAGCGCTTGGTTACACAGAGTGTGGCGAATACCACTTTGAAGCTAAAAAGTTATACGCTAAACATTATGAGCATAGCGACCCAAAACAACCTAAAGTATTTATTTCTGAGCTATTAGTTGAAAAGTGTTCTCCAGAGTTACAAGCCATTGTGACAGATATGGTTGAGCAAATAGATGAAAACGCAGTCACTGCCGATAACTTTTTATATTCAGGCACCCATTGGCAAGTAAGTAGCGACACTTACAAACAGTTACTCGCGGAAAGTGAGTACGCAGCGTGGATGTCGGCATGGGGTTACCGTGCAAATCATTTTACTGTAAATATTAATATGCTTGCTAAGTTTGATAACATTCATGATGTTAATCAGGCGCTTAAAAATGCAGGCTTTGCGCTTAATACATCTGGTGGCGAAGTAAAAGGCTCACCAGAGGTGTTACTAGAGCAATCATCAACCCTTGCAGACGATTACACTGTCACCTTTAGCGACGGCGAACTGCGCATCCCTAGCTGTTTTTATGAGTTTGCCATTAGGTACCCTAAAGCTGATGGCGAGCTTTACACGGGGTTTGTGGCAGCCTCTGCTGATAAAATTTTTGAAAGCACTAATGCGCGATAAATTAAGGCATGCCTTAATGTTTTAACTTAAAAAAAGCCCGTTTGGGCTTTTTTTTATGACAAAAATATTTAGAACATTTACACTAAGTTTTATGCCTGTATTTACTAAATTTTTGATTATTTTGCATGTACTGCTTTTATCACCATTGAGCCATGCAAATGACCCCCTTACATTACTCTCAAGAGCGAATGCGTCTACTGATGGCTTTTTAAACTCAGATAAAACGTTCGAAAGCCTGCTTAACCACACAATTGATACTAAATTGCAGTGGACCAATCAAGCCCGTTTAATTAAGCGACTTATGGGCGCTGAAGCAGTATGCAGTTACGATATTATAAAAACGCCCGAGCGCGAAAAACATATTTTATTCTCAGATATACCCACCACAATTTACGAGCAGCGAAAAATATATGCTTTTAAACGCACTTTACAAAGCTTTCCTGAACGAGTCCACGTAGCCCAATTACTAGAAAAGGATTTTACTCTTGCCGTAGACTCGGGAACGAGCTATCAAAAGCTTGAGCCTGTTTTAACGAAGTATAGAGACCAAATTGCTGCGATAAGCTCAGAAGATACCAGCTCTCAATTGCCTCAACTTCTCATTCATAACAGAATAGACATGATTGTCGATTACGAGGTTAACGTCCTTGATGCACTCACCTCTGAGCAATTAAAACAAATTGATAGCCGGGAAATAGCTGAATTTCCAGAATTTGTTAATGGATACTTTGCATGTAGTAAGACAGAGCTTGGCGAAAAAGTAATAAAAACCATCAATATTTTAATGAACACCCCCGAGATTTACGAGCGCTTACAAAAAAGTTTACAGCAAGCCTATAGTGCTGATACATCTAGCGCTATGATGCTTGCTTACTCTCAAGAGCACGTATACTTAACCGCTGATGAGTAAAATCAATCGTCAAGATAAACAGCATAAATCAACGTAACCCCATGATATTAATATAAAATAAATCATTTTAAATTTATTAAAAATTTTTTATTGCGCTATATAAAAACCTACATTATTATCTCGCCGCTTCTTGATGATAGCCAATCCGAGTACATTTCAACCCCCGTTTGTAGCAAGGCGATAGAGCAACTATCCAAGAGTGAATTTGACTGTGCGTTTGCACTATTGATCTCACTCAACTGACTCGTGGATACACCCTACCCGAGCAGTTGCTTAATTGACTCGGAAATAAAATGGCTTTATCAACACAACGACAAGACACCGTAACTAAAGTACCTGCAGCAGTTGCTGCAAACCAAGCAATTGATTACGCGCGACTGAGTACTGCTCACATTGAACAACTTGCTGCACAATTTGGCGCACCTCTGGTGGTGCTTGACTGCGACGCTATACGCTCTCAATACCGTGCACTTAAACATGCACTGCCTGGCGTTGTGTTACATTTTGCTTTAAAGCCTTTACCGCATGCTGCTGTAGTGCGCACTTTGCTAGAAGAAGGCGCAAGCTTTGATTTAGCAACCAGCGGCGAAGTTGACTTAGTAGCAAGCCAAGGCGTACCAAGCGAGCGTACAATTCACACGCACCCAATTAAGCGCGACAGTGACATTCGCGACGCACTTGCCTACGGCTGTACCGTATTTGTGGTGGATAACATTAACGAACTTGAAAAGTTTATTACCTACAAAGACCAAGCTGAAATTTTAGTGCGCTTAAGCTTTCGTAATAAAGATGCATTTGCTGATTTATCTAAAAAGTTTGGCTGCAGCCCAGAGGCGGCAATCGACATTATTAGCCTTGCTCAGCAACTAGGTATTCGTATTAAAGGATTATCGTTTCATGTTGGCTCGCAATCACCTAACCCAACTAAATACGTTGAAGCAATAAATGCATCTGCAAAAGTAGTTAAACGGGTGGCTGAGTTAGGGTTACCAGCACTTAGTACGCTAGATATTGGTGGTGGGTTTCCTGTACCGTACAGTGCGGATGTGCTACCAATTGATGTATTTTGTGCGCCAATTAATAGCGCGCTGGCACAATTACCAGAAACGATGCAAATTATTGCTGAGCCTGGGCGTTTTATTGTAGCAAGTAGTGTAACCAGTGTTGCCTCTGTAATGGGACAAGCAACGCGCGAAGGTAAAACATGGTACTACTTAGATGATGGCATATATGGCTCCTTTAGCGGTTTAATGTTTGATGAGGCAGCTTATCCTATAGATAGTGCCAAACAAGACGGCGAGCGATTTGAATCAGTACTAGCAGGCCCCACATGCGACAGTATAGATGTAATAAGTGATTCAATTATGCTGCCAAAACTTAATAACGGTGATTTAATTATTAGCCGTATGATGGGGGCTTACACACTTGCTACGGCAACCGATTTTAACTTTTTTAAGCGCGCTGAGGTCGTTGTATTAAACGAGCACATGCACAGCCAAGTATTAACAGGCTAGTAAACTAAGTTCCTCGCTATAGGTACGCTGGCTTGTACCTATACACGCCAACGCAGTTGCTCATTCCAACTGCGTTTTTTATTTGGTCATATTAACCGTTGCGGGTTTAAGCTTATTTAATATATGGGCAGGTAAATGGCGTACTAAGTTTGTAACTTAATGGGCTAGATAACTGCGCCTTCGTTATTCTAATGCTGCATTCATGTAAGAATG
>NZ_PNCU01000058.1:0-5408 GCF_005886915.1 Pseudoalteromonas sp. S3776
TAAGCTGTAAGCTGTAAGCTCGATGCGGCCTCTTAGTTAAATGGATATAACGGCCCCCTCCTAAGGGGCAGTTGCAGGTTCGATTCCTGCAGGGGCTACCAAATAAATCAATGAGTTAACAAGTTTCCTCCTTGTTTTTTAATTTCTGTGTAGCACATATGTAGCAGAGTAAATTGAAGTTTAAGAATTTAGCGCTGTCCTTTTTATTAAAGTACCCAAATTACATTCAGGCTGTTTTGTGCCATGAGCAGACATTGAAGATTCTTAATTTATGAAGTCAAAATTTGACCCCATTAGCTTTATGTAACTTGCCTAATAATATAGTCAATTTCATCACATCGAGTCAAAGTGTTGATAAAGCTTGAACCTCTTGGCAATATAACCTCTTGAATATCTATAGAATAATCATCAGAGTATAAAGCTATATCACGGCCATTCAAATGTTCAATTTTAAACAAAATGCACTCAGGATCTGCCATTGTAATCTCATTAGGAAATTTCAATGTACTTAAATAAGCTTTTTCAAATACTTCTTCATAACTATCTAATTTTTCCTTTTCTTCAAGTAGAGGTAAAGTCCATCTAAAAACATATTTCCCTCGGTAAATTGGGAGATTTTTAATTGCTGAATCTATTAATTTAATTATAAAATTATTCGTATCACCATCCCGTAGAGCCTTATTTATCTCCTTGTATAATGGTGGGTGACAAAGCGTATATGCGTAGAGTGCAATGGCCTCATCTTTTATTAATTTAACTTCTTGATTTACCTTACTATGGTTTAATTGCACCATATTCTAGAACTGATCATAAGTGGCTACTTTGAGTAGCCTTTTTAAACTAGACTGCATTACTTGTTAAATATTCTCTAAAAGCATCTATTGAGCTTGGACGATGTTAATTACCTAACATTGGGTTTATGTTTAATTGAAAACTAGAAACAATGAAAGTTATGTTTATTTAGTAAAGACAATATATTTAGAACAAACCTGCTATTTTTCCAACAAGGCCTGAAATTATAGCTATGATAACAACAACAGACCATAACCAATGATCTCTCACGTACTCAATGAGCGCTTTAGGGTGAATTCCATACTGATCTTGCCAAGAAGCATTGGTGATTAAAGAACCATCAATAGTTCTTTCAAATATATTCGACATACAATCAATTTTCCGTAACGTCGAACGATGTAATTGAACATATTCCCCAGCCTCAAAAGCATCCGCCTCTTCCTTTCCGGTCAAAGCATCTTTATCAGTTATTTTGTTTAATTCGACAATAGCTAGAAATCGACCTGCTTTACTGTGACCCACGTACTGGCGACCAAATAGTGATATAAGTGCTCGAGCTAAGTCAGTTTTTTTGTCGTCTTGTATTTTGTACGGGTCGCCACCTAGAGCTTGAAATCTATGTTCAATTGCTGAAAAGCCATATGCGCCATCACGCATATTCCAATGAACAAAGTGAAAAGTCTGCCTGTATTTTATGAATTCAAAAAACTCTTCAAGCATTTTTTTTTCAAGTTCATCGTATCGAGCAGGTATATCATTTATTGAGATTTCACTTCGTTCTGCAATTTTATGAACAGAGAAACTTTCTGTTTGAGCTGTTTTTAAATTTCTAACAGCAATAGATGTAACTCTTGGAGTTCTTCCATCTTTAATGTCATAAAACGACTCACAAGAATAGTGTATCAGTAGAACCTGATCCGATTTTTCGTACAAGGAAATCATTTCTTGCCGTGTTTCTTTCCTTTTTTTTATTCTTAGCAGCTCAGAGGCCATCTAAATTCCCTTATATTTTAACTACTTATTCTATGTAATTTTAGCAGTACACGAGACTGTAGAACGACGGTGTCGCATACTTAAATAATTTTCACCAACAATTACCAATGTAAACAATATATTAAAATATATCAAAGAATACGGTATGTTATTCGTTAGCAAAACGACGATTAATAATATTACCGAACAGAATTAGGCTTCTACTCATCAAAAGAGCTCAACGCTGAATATGAAAGCGAGAGTGATTGTTATTTTATTCAGTACAGTTATTTACAGAACTCCAAGTAAGAGCCTTTTTGCCATTCAGGCAAATGGTAAGTTAAAGGTATTTTCTGGCTTTGTACTGGTGTTTGATATGAGCTAAAGCTCAATAGGTAGCTTTAGCTATTTGAAATGTAGAATTTAACTGCAATTTTGTTTAGAGATGATAACTTTAGGTCTTTTAATGTAATAAGGAGCTTTAGCTAACTCGTTATAGCTTTAGGTTATGCTTTTTCTACCTTCCATGAGTAATGCCTAGTGATAATAGCTTTACCTGCGAACCACAAGCCTTTTACTTTGAGTATGAGTTCACCATCGTAATAGCTTTGCAAACACTCGCCAGTTTCCTCAACGATGTTTAAATCATAATGCAATTTGATAGGTCTATCTTTTAGCTTTGTGTGTAAACCGCCCATAGCGAGTATATAGCCTTTCCAATCGCTATTATCAGCAGCAGAACGCGCTTGTTCTAATAGCGAATTACTTTCGCCTTTGAACATCGAGCGTAAACGTCTAAGTTCGCGCCATACAGATACACTCGCACCGCCAATTTGTTGAAACTGGCGAATACACCAACACGATGCCCACGCGTCAATACGTTGCGCTACAAGCAGCGAATCGTTACCGAATTTATCTTCGCCTACACCTTCACCATCTATATTTTTCGCTATGTATTTTAAAATATAACCAGTTGCAGAGCCTTTGTTTGGGTCTATTTGTTTAAAGTCACAGCGGTTTTCGGCCGCGCCTTTTTCGTCACCATCAACTTCTAACGCGTAATGGCGAATAATTGCTTTTAATGCGTCTAGCTTTTCGCTCTCAATAAAAAACAGCATATGCCAATGCGGTGTGCCGTCATGTTGTGGTTCGGCTACACGAAAGCCATAAGGCGCAATATTTTGACGTTTAAACTCTGCACGGGCTTTTTGCCATTGGTGGTTTAGATAGCTATTTGCTTCATCAGGCATAAAACCTTCCCACTTGGGGTTAGCAGTACCCGATTTTGAAAAAGCATGATGGTATTTAGAAGGGCAGGTAACCGTAATAAAAAGAGCTTCATGACCCAGCTCTTTTGTGAGGTCTTCAAAGCCTCTTGCACGACATAACAATTCATATTTTCGTATCTTAGGGTTTGATACATTTGCATACTCTTTGATAAATGGCTTGCGTTTTAATTGGGGCTATATTAGATTCACCGAATTGAAATAATGGACTATTTTATTATGCAATTACAAAAAAACGTACCCTAGACCAGAGCGTCCCTCCGATCCATCTCCGCTAGCAATGGCTATTTATAACTTCGAATTAAAAGCAAAGAAGTATCATGACGAGGTCAATAAGCAAAATCCAGATGCAGAGAAGTTACAAAAATTAATTAAAGATTATGATCATCTACAAGCTGAAAAAAAGCGAATCGAATCTGTATCTATTGCGCAAATAGCACTTAAAGAATATCGAGAGTTAAACTCATCGGCTGCACAGTTTGAACTTGCTGAAGAACAGCATCATCCAACAAATACACTTGCGCGTTACTTATTTTCAGTTGGTGAGCCCAAGCCTACAAAAGAGCATGAGGCACATCATATTATTTCAGGTAAAGGGCGATATAATCAACAAGCTATATTACGAGCAAGGTTAAATCTCCATATGGCAGGTATAGGAATTAACGATCCACACAATGGCATCTGGCTTATTAATTTTGTTAAAAATAAAGCTCATGACTGGGCTACAAAGGATGCACCGCCACACAGAAAAATACATAGATACAACTATGAATCATGGATAGGCGGTAGTCTAGGTGGGGACATGAATAAAAATAAAGCTTTATTTATGAATAAACTTCGAAATGTAAAAGTTGCAATTAGGACTGGTACGTTGCCAAGTAAAATATTTGAGAAAATAGATAAGCAGTGGAAAGGCATATGAATGTATATCAATTAAGAAAACCCACAAATGCTTACGATGTAATTAACCTAGATATAATAGAAATGTCAAAACAGATAGTTAAGAACTCAAATAAGCCTATGAGCGATAACATTATTCAAATCGTTATGAATGATATCCCTAAAGGAAAAGTTACATTATCAAAGCTATCTCCTAATGGTTTCGAATGTAAGCATGAAGCAAGGGCAAAGAAGCAAAACTATGACGTTAATTTATACGGCTCATTTTTAGTGCTAAATGAGTCTGCTTATGAGTGCTTAAATGCATCTTTAAGTGAGTTTGGTGAGTTCATTGATTTAAAGACTAATGGTGATAACTTATATTTGTTCAATCCATTAATATTTGCTCAAGAGGATTTGAGCCTAACAGAAAGAGCATATCTAGATGGCTTTGAAGATGGGTTAAAGTCACTTGTTTTTGATGATGAGGATATAAGCAATAAGCTTATTTTTAAGTCGAAAATGCAATCGGGTCTTTCACTTTACTGCACCGACGATTTCAAAAAATTAGTTAACGATAATAATCTGACAGGGCTAGTTTTTAATACCGACTTACTTACATGCTTCTAAACTATCTGGCAGTAATATTTTAGTAGGTTTAGCTGTACTAGCTCAAATTTGTGATGTCTTATGCTCTAATGGCATGTGTTGTTAGAGCATAATATGTGTTACTTATAACCATTATTGTATTTGTTGAATACGTTCATATTCATCCATTACTAATTTTTCCATCTCATTACGGTTATTAATCATAGTTTCGAAATCGCTTTGAATATATTTTAAAGCGGCAGGAGGATTTATTCGTTTAATTCTTTCAAATTGAACGGCTTCTTCCTCATCATAAGCAAGGATTGCGAGCGTAATTTTATTTCGGTTTATGCCTTTTGAAAATAAACCATCGCTGTCTGAACGAATTAAAACTTTTTCTAAAACGTTTAACCATTGCTCCCATTGGTCATCTACTTGCTCACTAGAGGCTGTATAGTCTATATCATCAAACTCATAACAGGCTTCTTCTGTATCATTAAAATATTCAGAGTACATCTCAAGAGAGGGGAAGTCAGAAACGTTCCATTTAGCTAATAAAAAATCATCGTCTTCGTTGTCGTATTCTTCTGCAAAGACTTTTTTTAAATCTGAAAAAGTATTAAACATTGGCAACAGGCCATAGCTTCCTGTGAAGTAAAACCCAATAACATAAAGCTCGCAACCGTGGTCTTGAATAATTTTAGTGAATGCTAATTTTGATTCTCTATATAAGATATCTTCAAAGTTTTCGATTTTATTCATTAGAGTTTAATTCCGTTTAAAGCGATTATTCTTCCTTCTTTGCTTATATTAAACTTTATTTATAAATAAAAAGCGAGTAAATAAAAATCTACTCGCTTTAAAATTTTGACAGCTTACAGCTTACAGCTT
>NZ_PNCU01000059.1:0-26421 GCF_005886915.1 Pseudoalteromonas sp. S3776
GATAGCTGATAGCTGATAGCTAAAAACCTCAACAAACCGATTCTCGCTTGCGTGTAAACATACCTCATGCTTTAATTACACCGCTAAAAAAATAAGTACTCACCAAGGCTGGTGAGCAAGCGCAATATTTAAAATAATTTTGGGATTCTACAATGGCGTTAAGCTGTAAATCACTCGCAACTTCTCTCGTAATGCTAGCAATATCAGGGTGTACAATAGTACCCGGTAGCCATTTTGAAGGCATAGATTCAGGCGAACAAACATATAACCTTGAGCAAGATCTCGAAAAAGTAAACATCCAAATTATCGACTCGCAGCTTTTAAATAAACAAAAGTTAGCGCAAGCATCGTCTAAACCTATTTCAAGCAGTGCTGGTGTTAATACCAGCGATTACGAATACAAATTAGGTGTAGGTGATGTACTTACAATAGGCGTATGGGATCATCCCGAGCTTACAATACCAGCTGCTGTACAACGTACCGCAGAGTTTGATGGCTTCCGCGTACAAAAAGATGGCACAATTACCTACGCATATGCGCCTAATATACCCGCTGCTGGTAGAACAATTAGCCAAGTACGTGACGACCTAGTAAAGCGCTTAAGCCGAGTGATAGAAGACCCACAAGTAGATGTAAAAGTAGTGGGTTTTAGAAGCCAAAAAGCATACGTAACAGGGGAGGTTAAGCAACCTGGCGTTTACCCAGTAACCGAAATACCGCTTACCCTTATTGATGCGCTAAACCAGGCGGGTGGATTAACCGATTCAGCCGATTGGCGCACCGTTACCTTTACCCGTGGCGACAAAACAGAAGTTATTCAGCTTGATGATTTTTATGCCCATGGCGATATTTCGCAAAACCGTTTATTACAGCATGGCGATATAGTGCATGTAAGCCGTAACGATGCGCAAAAGGTATTTGTACTAGGCGATGTAAAAAAAGCAGGTTCAGTAACCCTTAATCGCTATGGTTTAAATTTAGCTGAAGCATTAAGTGATTCGGGTGGCTTAAACGAAGCAACAGCAGATGCGAATGGCGTATTTGTACTGCGTAAAAGCAACGCTGAGCAAACCGGCTATATTGCAAACGTATACCAGCTACATGCAAAAAATATTGCAGCTATGGTATTAGCAGAGCAGTTTGAACTACAGCCAAGCGACATTGTATATGTAACCTCTGCACCACTTGCACGTTGGAACCGCGTAATAAGCTTATTATTACCATCTGTCGCATCGGTTGATAGCTTAGATGATATTTCATCAAACTAAGGGTTAAAAAATGTTTGATTCAATTTTAGTAGTTTGTGCGGGTAATATATGCCGCAGCCCTACCGGTGAATATGTATTAAAGCAAAAGCTTGAAGGTAAAAATATTAAAGTATCGTCGGCTGGGTTAACCGCACTTGAAGGCAAACCTGCCGATGCCACAGCAAAGCAAATTGCACAAGCTAATGGTGTAAATATGGATGCCCACCAAGGGCGCCAATTAACATCGGCTTTAGTGGCGCAAAGCAGTGTTATTTTAGTAATGGAAGAACGCCATTTAAACGATGTACACGCCCGCTACCCAGAGGCGCGCGGTAAAACCTTTTTACTCGGTAAGTGGATCAACAATGCCGAAATACCCGATCCCTACCGCCAAAGCCAAGAGGCGTTTGAACACGTGTACACACTAATCGATAGCGCATGCAGCGCTTGGCAAAAGTATTTATAAGGAATGGCTAAATAAATGACTGCCCAGCCTAGTAATAAAAGTAAAAATACCACACAACCCACTCAAGAAATCGATTTAATGGCACTATTAGGTGCATTGCTCGACCGTAAATATTTTATAGCCGGCATAACCGCATTATTTATGTTTGTAGGTGTGGTTTATGCTGTATTAAGCACACCAGTTTACCAAGCAACCGCTATGATCCAAGTGGAAGATGGCGGCGCATCGGTCCCAGGGTTTGACGACATGGCCGGTATGTTCGAAAGTACATCGGCCGCAGTAACCGAAATAGAACTCCTTAAATCGCGCAGTGTTATTGGCGAGGCAGTAGATACATTAAAGCTTGATATAACAGCCGAGCCTAAGCTATTCCCATTCATTGGTAATCGGGCTTATCGTAAATTTATGCCAATTGAAGAGGGCGACCTAGCCGAGCCAAGTTTTGGTGCAAGCAGTTATGCGTGGGGTGGCGAAAGCATAAATATATTTAGGTTTGACGTTCCACGATCTGCCATTAATAAAGAATTTACGCTTGTAGCGCAAAGTAATAACGGTGTTAGTTTATTAAATGGTGATGATGAGCAAATACTTTCAGGTAAAATTGGCGAGGAGCTTACTAACGGTAAATTTAACTTAACAGTGCGCGAGCTTAACGCGCGCCCAGGCACCGAGTTTATACTAACCCGTAAAGACCGCCTAAATACAATACTTGACTTACAAGCAGCCATTGGCGCGAGCGAAAAAGGTAAAGATTCGGGCATAATTAATTTAAGCCTACAAAGTACCAAACCAAGTTACGCCGAAAAAGTGCTTGATAAAGTCGCCGCTATTTATGTACGCCGTAATGTAGAGCGTAATAGTGCAGAGGCACAAAAGTCGCTCGAATTTTTAGAAGTACAATTACCTGAAGTTAAAAAACAATTGGAATATGCAGAGCAACGATTTAACGACTACCAAATAAAACGCCAATCAATCAACATAACACTTGAGACACAAGGCGTATTAGAGCAAGTTGTAAAGCTTGAAACCAAACTACAAGAGCTAAATTTAAAGCGTTTAGAACTTGGCCGAAAATTTAAAAAAAATCACCCGGCATACCAAGGTATTGTTGAGCAAATTCAAGCGGTTGAAAAACAAAAAGACCAACTAATTGGCGAGGTAGGCAACTTGCCCGAAACTCAACAAGAGCTACTACGCTTAAAGCGTGATGTTGAGGTAAGTAACCAAATATACACTTTACTGCTTAGTAAAACCCAAGAGCTCGACATAGTACGTGCTGGCACTGTAGGCAATGTACGTGTTATTGACTACGCCGAGGTAAACACCAGTAAACCAGTTAAACCTAAAAAAGCGTTAATCGTGGTTATGGCAACTATGCTTGGTGGTATGTTAAGCGTTGCAATTGTGCTTATACAAAAGGCCATGCATAAAGGGGTAGAAGACCCAAGCGAAATAGAAGCACTGGGCATACCCGTGTACGCAAGTGTACCGCACTCAGACCATCAAGATAAGCTAACCGGCTTTACTAAAGCCCGTAAAAATAAAACCGCAAAAGCAAAAACCATACTCGCACTCGATAACCCAGCAGACCTTTCAATAGAGGCGCTACGTAGTTTACGTACAAGCTTACATTTTGCGATGATGGAAGCTAAAAACAATATTATTGCTATATCGGGCCCAAGCCCAGGTGTAGGTAAATCGTTTATATCGGTTAACTTAGCCTCGGTGCTGGCACAAAGTGGTAAAAAAGTACTGATTATTGATGCTGATATGCGTAAGGGCTATTTGCAAACTCAATTTGGCTTAAAATGGGATAACGGCTTAAGTGATTACTTATCCGGGCGTTTAAACCTAGAACAAGTGACTAAAACGACTAAAGTAGAGGGGTTAAGTGTTATTACCCGCGGGCAAATACCACCCAACCCATCAGAGCTATTAATGCACAGCAACTTTAGCAAACTAGTTGAAGAAGTAAGCACAGCTTACGACATAGTTATTATAGATACACCCCCAATACTAGCAGTAACAGACCCAGCTATTGTAAGCGCGCATTCAGGCACTACGTTATTAGTGGCACGCTTTGGCCAAAACCATTTACGTGAAATAGAACTAACGCGAGATCGCTTTGATCAAAACGGCATTGACGTTAAAGGACTTGTATTTAATGGCGTAGTTAAAAAGTCTAGTAATGCATATGGGTATTATGGTTACTACAACTACGAATATAAATCGGATAAATAAAACCAAGAATGTTTACGTTTATTTAAATTAATTGGAAGCAACATGTTAAACAAAAAAACAGTGTTAATTACAGGCGGCACAGGGTCATTTGGTAAAAAGTTTATAGAAACTATTTTAGCTCGCTACCCAGATGTAAAGAAAATAATCATCTATTCACGTGATGAGTTAAAACAATCGATAATAAAACAAAAATACCCTGCATATGACTACCCACAGCTGCGTTTTTTTATTGGTGATGTTCGCGACAAAGAGCGCTTAACACAGGCGTGTGAAGGTGTTGATATAATTATTCATGCTGCGGCAATAAAGCAAGTAGATACCGCTGAATATAATCCAACTGAATGTATTCGCACTAACATAGATGGTGCTGAAAATGTAATTCATGCAGCATTAACGTGTGGTGTTAAAGATGTTGTTGCCTTATCAACAGATAAAGCGTGTGCACCAATTAACTTATACGGTGCAACAAAACTTGCTTCAGATAAGTTGTTTGCTGCTGCTAACAATATTCGTGGCTCTAAAGATATTAAATTCAGTGTTGTTCGCTACGGTAATGTAATGGGTTCACGTGGCTCTGTTATTCCTTTCTTTTTAGAAAAACGCAAAGAAGGTGTTTTACCAATAACGCACAATGAAATGACGCGCTTTAATATTTCACTTCAAGCAGGTGTCGATTTAGTTATGTTTGCATTAGGGAATCATTTAGGTGGTGAGATATTTATTCCTAAAATTCCATCATATAAAATTTTAGACATTGCAGAAGCGGTGGCTCCTGATTGTGAAACACGAGATGTGGGCATTCGTCCGGGTGAAAAGCTACACGAAGAAATGATTACAGATACAGATTCACTCAATACGATTGATTTGGGTCCTTACTACGCTATTTTACCATCGGTTTCATACACATATACTGAAGATGAGTACATTGCTCATCACAAAGCAGAAAAAGTACCGTTTGGCTTTAAATATAACTCAGGCACTAATACCGAATGGGAAACAGTAGAAGGGTTGCGTGAACTTATCATTGAACACGTTGACCCCTCATTTAAAGTGCAAGGCTAATAAAATGATACCGTATGGAAAGCAAGATATAACTCAAGCAGACATTGATGCTGTTGTAAACGTTTTAAAGTCAAGCTTTTTGACGCAGGGGCCACAAGTTCCAGCGTTTGAAAATGCACTAATGAAAGCGACAGGTGCGGATTACGCACTTGCAGTTAATAGTGCAACGTCAGCTTTGCATATTGCTTGCTTAGCACTTGAGTTAGGTAAAGGCGATATTTTATGGACGACTCCTATCACGTTTGTAGCTTCAGCTAATTGTGGTTTATATTGTGGTGCCTCGGTAGACTTTGTAGATATCGACCCTTCTACTTACAACCTTTGCCCAAAAGCATTAGAGCAAAAATTAGTACACGCTAAAAAAGAAGGTAGATTACCTAAAGTTGTAGTTGCTGTACATTTGTGCGGACAACCATGTGACATGAAAGCTATCCATACGCTATCTATACAGTATGGCTTTAAAGTAATTGAAGATGCGTCCCATGCAATTGGCGGGCGCTATTTAGAACAACCCATTGGCTCATGTGAATATAGTGATATTACTGTGTTCAGCTTTCATCCGGTAAAAATTGTTACCACGGCTGAAGGTGGAGCAGCTTTAACAAATAATAAAGTGCTTGCCGATAAAATGGCGCTTTATCGTAGTCATGGTATAACACGTGACGAAGCTCTGATGGAAAATGCTTCACATGGTGGATGGTATTACGAGCAAGTTGATTTAGGCTTCAACTACCGCATGACAGAGCTCCAAGCTGCACTTGGTGTTTCGCAGATGAGTCGCTTAAGTGACTTTGTTTCTGCGCGTCATCAATTATCAAAACGTTACAACGAAAAGTTAGCTGAGCTACCCATAACTCTGCCTTATCAATTACCTAATACATATTCTGGCTTACACTTATATGTTATTCGTTTAAACCTAAATGAAATTAGCAAAACACATAAAGTAGTGTTTGATGAGCTAAGAGAGCAGGGGATAGGTGTTAATTTACACTACATACCAGTACATCTTCAGCCTTTCTATCAAAAGATGGGTTTTAGGCAGGGTGATTTCCCTAACGCTGAAAGCTATTATAGTAATGCAATTTCATTACCAATGTTTCATGGTATGTCAACAGAACAACAAAATACCGTTATTGAAGTTTTGAGTTCGGTTTTACAATGACTGAAAAATCAAACACAAATATTGTAGTTGCTTTACAAGCAAGAACTAACTCTTCCAGGTTGCCAGGTAAGGTATTACTACCTATAGCGGGTCTGCCTTTAGTTGTTTTGGCTGCGAAAAGAGCGGAATCACCGTCTTGGAGTGTGTTGACATTAACTTCTATTGAACAAACAGATAACTATTTATGTGAAGTACTAAAACAATACAACCAAAACTATTTTCGGGGCAGCTTAAACAATGTACTAGAAAGGTATGTTGACTCTTTAAGTGGGCTTGATGATAGCACTATAGTTGTGCGGTTAACTGCCGATAACGTTTTCCCCGACTCAAGTTTTATAAATGACTTAGTCAAGCAATTTAAGCAAAAAAACGTAGGCTATATGTGTGCTGATAATAAGCACTCCTTATTGCCTTATGGGTTTTCAGCAGAAGTAACAAGGTTAGTGCACTTAAGAGAAGCCTTTTTAAAGGCGAATAGCCAATATGATCTAGAGCACGTAACACCATATATAAAAAGGCTACATGGTATTGAATATTATAGCCCACCAGTTAGTTATGATTATAGTAAACTAAATTGTACCGTTGATACCTTAGCTGATTATCTACACGTAGCTGAAGCCTTTTCTGGTATTACAAACCCTATTACAATTGATGGTTACAAATTAATAAATAAAATTAAACCGAATGGGGTAGGTGTTTCAAAATTATCTCTTGGTTGTGCACAATTAGGCTTAAATTATGGTGTGGCTAACTCACAAGGCAAGCCCTCATTAGCAAAGGCGCATGACATTTTGAGTGCGGCAGCAAATTTTAGCTGTTCATATTTTGATACGGCTAGGGCTTATGGCGATAGTGAGCAGGTTATTGGTGAGTGGCTTAAAAATAATAAATTCAATAAAGTAAAAATAATTACTAAGCTCGACACCTTAAGTAGTTTAACACCTGATAGCAGTGCTGCTAAAGTTGAAAGTGCTGTGAAGAATTCAATCGAGATGTCTTTATCGAGTCTAGGCGTCAATAAAATAGATGTTCTTATGCTTCACAGAGCTAGGCATCTTTATGAATTTGAGGGTTTGATATTTTCTAACTTATTAGATTTGAAGAAGCAAAGCCTAATAAGTGAGCTAGGTGTTTCTGTGCAAAGCCCAAGTGAACTTCTAAAAGTTGTCGATAACCCGCTTATTTCCCATATTCAGCTACCTTTCAATATTTTGGACTATAGATGGTCAAAAGCAATAGAAGCGATTCGTGCTCAGAAACTTACTAGAAAACTAATTATTCACGTCAGAAGTATATTCCTGCAAGGTCTTCTTTTAAGCAACGATGGCGAGTTGTGGAATAAAGCTGGAATTAAAAATTATAATTCAGTAATAAATTGGCTTGCTGAAACAAGTCAAAAGTATGGGCAAGGCACAATACATAAACTATGTTTAAACTTTGTATCTTCGCAAGACTGGGTTGACTCTCTAGTATGTGGAGTAGATGACTCAGAGCAATTGATTACTACAGCGGCTTCATTGAGTACAAAGCCTCTTACTTCAGTAAGCTTAAATCAGGTAGAGGCCGCACGGATTGACTTAATTCGAGTAGAAGCTTTAGACCCGTCGACTTGGAAGTGTTAATGAATAATTCATTATTTAATTTAGAAAATAACGTTGTGCTAATCACTGGAGCAACAGGATTCCTTGGAAGAGCTTTGTGTATAGGGCTAGCTGATCTTGGGGCCAAAGTGTTAGTGAACTCTAGGTGCTCGAATAAAGCTAACAGTTTAGTTGATGAAATAAATTGCTCTGGGGGGAGCGCGGAACCGGCTGTTTTTGACGTGACCGATTTGAAAAGTATCCAAGGTTACTTTGACAACTATACTGGGGAACTCACATCTATTGTTAACAATGCTTATGCTGGTGGCGGGTCAACAATAGAATCAGCCAAAAGCAATGAATATATAGACTCTTATGATATTGTTATGGTAGCTGCGCATAACTTGTTTACAAAAGCTTTACCTAAACTGAGAGCCTCTGTAAAAAATAAATATCCTACTTCAGTAATCAATATCGCCTCGATGTACGGCATAGTAAGCCCTGATATAGAAATGTATGAATCTCCAAAACATACTAACCCACCTTTTTACGGCGCAGCTAAAGCAGCTTTAATTCAATGGACAAAGTATGGTGCATGTGAGTTTGGTAAAGAAGATATACGTTTTAATTCTATTTCTCCAGGGCCCTTCCCTAATTTAAGTAAAAACGAAGAGGATTTTGTACTTAAACTCTCAAAAAAAGTGCCAATGCAACGCGTTGGTTCAGCTGATGAGATTGTGGGCCCTGTTGCATTTTTACTTAGTTCTGCAAGCTCATTTGTCAATGGCGCTAACATAAGTGTCGACGGTGGCTGGACTATATGGTAATGGAGGTTGTCATTAGGTCTGATGCATCCTCTTATATAGGTAGCGGGCATATTATGCGCTGTTTAGTTCTAGCTGATAGGCTAAAGCTAGATGGTCATGAAGTTACATTTGCGACTCGTCCGCAAAGTGGTGATTTAGTTTCATTGATAAAGCAGCGCGGCTTTTCGGTTTATGCATTGCAACAACCTACAGATTGGGTCGTGCCAAGCGCGCCTGCCGATTATGCGGCCTGGTTGCAAGTTAGCGAACTCGAAGATGCAAGACAATTCGTCTCCGCCTCTTATAAGCCAGATTTAGTCATTACAGATCATTATGCTATTGGGGCAAAGTGGCATGAGATCGTAAAAAAATCATATCACTGTAAAATTGTTGCAATTGACGATTTAGTGAGGGCTCACAATGCTGAGCTAATTATAGATCAAACATTACTCAGAGAGTCTAGCGAGTATAGTGATTTAAATCCAAAGACTAAGGCTTTAACTGGAACAGAATACGCTATAGTAAATCCACTTTTTTCTAAGCATCATAAATCCCAGCTAATGCTTGATACCAAATTAGCAAATAAGCCTCGTGTACTTATATCAATGGGAGGTGTTGATGCTCCCAACGCAACTGAGCAAGTACTCGCAGTTTTAAGGCAAAGTATTAGCCCACCAAAAACAACTGTTTTGTTAAGCCCAAGGGCACCACATTATAACAATGTTAAAAAATTCGCTGAAGAGAATAGCACATGGGTGACTCATGTCGATTTTGTAGATGATATGGCTGATCTGATGTGTAAGCATGATATTGCCATAGGCGCACCTGGTTCTACTTCATGGGAGCGAGCTTGTGTTGGGTTACCGAGTATTGTTATTGGACTTGCTGATAACCAGCAGACAATTTGTAAAAATTTAGACGCTGTTGGCGCTGCAATTAGTGTTGAGTTAAATACTATTAATAAAAATTTAATGAACGCATATAAGCAGCTAATTAAAAACTATTCAGAAATGCGATCAATTAACCTCAATTTATGTGATGGAAAGGGAGTTGAGCGTATTATCAAGCAGGTAAATAAGTTGTTTAATAATACCTTAAATTTAAGGTTTGCCACATTGAAGGATGTTGAGCAAGTTTATAATTGGCAATGCGAGCCAGAAACAAGGCGCTATGCACTTAATAAAAATGTGCCGAGTTTAGCGGAGCATACGGCTTGGATGTCAAGAAAATTAGAAAGTAAAAATGACTACTTTTATATCATAGAGCTGGCTGCTAGTAAGTGTGAAAAAAAGACTTCAGTTGGTGTAGTGCGATTAGATCAGTCAGGCGAAGAGACTTATACCATTTCCATTTTTATAGCGCCAGAACACTTTGGTAAAGGGATTGCCAAATACGCCTTAAAGCAGATAGACATATTGCACGCAAAAGAATTTATAAATGCTGTAGTTTTAAAAGAAAATACCGCATCGCAAACTTTGTTTAGCCGCGCAGGCTACACAAGAATTAATGAAGAACAATTTACTCGGCTACCGGTGGAGTGAGGATTTATGAATAAATTTATTACAATTGATGGTCGAAAAATAGGCCCTGATCACGCGCCTTATATTATTGCTGAAATGTCAGCAAATCATAATGGCGACATTGAGAACGCATTTAAAATCATGGAAATGGCAAAAGAATGCGGTGCTGACGCGCTAAAGTTGCAAACATATCGCCCAGATACTATTACAATGAAAAGTGATAACCCTGAGTTTTTAATAAAAGGTGGTTTATGGGATGGAAACACATTATACGACCTTTATGAAGAAGCGCATATGCCATGGGAATGGCATAAACCTTTATTTGAAAAAGCCAAAGAGTTAGGCATCACAATTTTTAGCTCACCTTTCGACTTTACTGCAGTTGATTTACTTGAAGAGTTAGGTGCGCCAGCCTACAAAATAGCATCATTCGAAGCGATTGATTTACCGTTAATAGAGTATGTGGCAAAGACAGGCAAGCCAATGATCATTTCAACGGGCATGGCAAACGAAGAAGAAATTCTTGAAGCGGTTGAAACTGCAAAGAATGCCGGCTGTAAAGAGTTAGTCGTACTGCATTGTGTAAGTGGTTACCCGGCACCTTCAGAAGATTACAATCTAGCCACTGTCAGCGACATGGCTCAACGCTTTGATGTACTAACGGGCTTATCAGACCATACAATAGATAATACTACGGCAATTACTTCTGTTGCGCTAGGCGCATGCTTAATTGAAAAGCATGTAACACTTGATAGAAACGGTGGTGGACCGGATGATAGCTTTTCATTAGAAAAGCCAGAGCTGTTACAACTGTGCCGAGATTCTAAAACAGCATGGCAAGCGCTGGGGAAAGTAAATTACGAGCGTAAAGAGAGTGAAAAAGGTAATGCTATATTCAGACGCTCACTTTACGTTGTAAAAGATGTTGCAGAAGGTGAGTTGCTTACTCATGAAAATGTAAAAAGTATTAGACCTGGCTATGGTTTAGCCCCAAAGCATTTGAACGATGTATTAGGCAAAAAAGCCAGCGTAGATTTACAGGCTGGTACTGCGGTATCGAGAGATATTTTTAAATGATTGCTTACGTAGACTCTCCTTTTCAATTATTACAATGCTATGAGCTAAGTAAATTAGAATATAATTTTTCTAAAATCTATGTGCGATTAAATGGCAAGGAGTCTAACGATAACCAACTAATAAACCTAATAAATTTACTGAATATTCAAAATGCGAAGTTAATTACAGTCGTTAGCTTACAACAAAAGCTATTCCACTATAGCTTATTCATTTTTTTTAGTTTATTTAAAGATACAGCTGTTGTTGGTGACGCTAATTCAGCTCTTTTTAAGATTTTAAAGCGGGTATTTAATCGTGAAAAATTTATTCTTCTCGACGATGGTGTTGCTACAATAAATAACACTTCGATCAATGAATGCTTTAAAAGGTTTACGATTTTCCCAGAATACGTAAAAAACAAAATCTGTAATGACTTTAGAAGTACAAAGCTTTTAGTTAGCAAACAAAAAGTACTAAATAAAAAGCATGTCATTGTTGGGGCTAAATTTGTAGATGAGGGAATTTGTGATAGGGAAACTTATATAACAGCACTAAGTGCAATAATTAATCATTTAAATGCAAATGAATATGTGTATATCCCACACCGTGGTGAAAGTGAAATTGAGTTGGAAGCTATAAAAAATGCTTTACCGGTTAGTGTTTTAAAGCTGAACCTACCTATAGAACTGATATCTTTAGAGGCTAAAATTTACCCTTTAAGTATCTCGCATACTCTTTCTACAGCTGTATTTAGTATGAGAAAAATATACGATGCTCCTATATATACTTATAGAGTCCCTAACAATGAGTTGATACAACGCAAAGAACCTATAGAGATTTTATATAATATTATAGATTCAAAACGTATTTCCCAATTTATAAAATAGTTAAAGGTTATTTGTATGAGAATGTTGGTCATCTTTATTAAAGAATTAGTAGAGTCGTTTATAAGACGCTCTAAACTTTTATTTAGCCGTGCAAAAAACAACCCTATCAATGCAGTGTTGAAAGAAACAGGTATTGTAAAAATTGACGACTTTTACACAAAAGAAGAATGTAAAAAACTGCGTGATAAAATAGATAACTATATAGAGCGTGAAAACACAAATTTGTGGGTTGATGACTCTGGGGCAGATCACAGAGTATACTTTATCAATGAGATTGATGATGAATTCAATAAATTTTACGAGCATCCGAAAATAAGAGAAGGGTTATTAAATTACACAGGTTGCTCTAAACCTAGTGGAATGTTACTAGCTGCACGAATTGACGCAAAAGAAGGCAACTTAGGCTCTGGAGGTGGCTGGCATAGAGATTCGCCCATTAGACACCAATTTAAAGCTGTTTGCTACTTAAGCGATGTCGACACTGCCCATGGGCCATTCCAGTATATCAAAGGCTCTCACCGCAAACTGGATGTGCTTATGGCATATATTTTAGGCGTATTTAAAACTGGCCAATATCGTTTTAGTGAAGATGAAATAGAGAAATACTTAAATAAAACATCAAAAAAAATAACAGAGTTTACTGCAAAAGAAGGGACCGTTGCTTTTTCTGATACAAAAGGAATACATAGGGGGAAGCCCATATCAGAGGGGTGTCGTTATGTACTATTTTGTTATTTTTGGGATAAAGGTATCCCTAAACATTTTGAAATCTTAAAACAAAATTAATAAAGGCAGAACACTTTTATTGTTAAGAGGTTTATTGATATGTCGTACATGAGGAAGTGCATTGAATAGTTTTTTAAATGACTTTAGGGACAGCAGGACTGCTGATTTTATTACTGCACTATTACTTTTTACTGCCACTACATTTTTATCAGGAATTTATTCTTATTTATGCTTGATAATTTTTTCAATGCTCTTATTTTTATATTCTGATTTATCTCTTATAAAAAGAAATAAGGCTGTTTTTTGGGCTTTTTCTTTTTTGTTTCTTACTCAGTGTATTTTTCTTATATTTGATTATGTAAATACTGAACGCCTCGACATATCCTATGGGAATCCCTTTTTAGGCTTTATTTCATTTATTCTAATGATTATGGTTACAAAATCATTGAATAGAAGAGTAATTTTTTATGTTGTTTATTTGATTTGCTTTGAAGTATTTATCGCTGTATTTGAGCATATAATAGGCCAACCATATATCACTCCCTTACAATTAAAAGCTAGCGTTAATGAAATCGGCTCTCTACAAAGCTTTGATGCACACAGCACTGATTTTTATAACAACAGTGTATACGGTTTAGGGAGTACTTCATCCAGCTTATCATTTAAGTTAATATTTTTCTTGTTAGTTTGTAAAGCTGTTGGCATTAAGCTGAGCAGAATTGTCATACTCTTATTTGTATTAGGCTCTGTACTAGCATTTTCAAGAATGGCTATATTCTGTCTGTTAGTATACTTTGTTATCGAGTTTAGTAAGAATCGCTATGCTGTTTTAATTTCTCCATTATTAATAGCTATTCTGATATTTGTAATATATAGCTTTTCTAATGTATTTTTGAAAGGCTATCAATTAGACATCGATACTTTATTGTCAGATAAAGTATTAAATGCTATCACTTCTAGCCGATACACCATTTGGAATGCCTATATAGAAAATGCACCCAAAAATTGGCTGCTGGGTTATTATGGAGAAACGAAAGCGTTCGATGTAGGCTATGTTGTAACTACTAACCCTCACAACACCTATTTGTACCTCTTCTTCAAGCAAGGATTTGCAGGGTTATTTCTATATATGCTGTCTCTATACAGCGCTTTCTATAGCGCTAACAAATTATACTTACTTCCTTTGTTACTTTATTCAATTACTAGCGTTACCCTAGGTTTTTATTTTTCTATATATGATGTGGTTATATTCTATTTATTATTTAATATTGATAATTTCAAAGATGGTAGTAAAGAATGACGATTATTTTAAAAAAAGCAACAAATAATGAGAAAGGAATTATACTAGTTTCTCATAGGGAACTTCTTCTATATAAATTTTTTAAATATTACAAAGGCGCAGGGTACATAGAATTAAAAGAAAACTATTACCTTCTCCTTCATATAGGGGCCTATTTCCGAAAATTTAAAGTGCCAGATTGGGTTGATTTTGTGTACACAACTCCGAGCAATGTTGGTTTAGGAAGGGTAGAGCTTAGTGATAAATTTATTAATGTATGTAGCCGAGACGTACTTCCTAAGCAATTTATAAATAAAGGGTTGGATAGAGGGGTTGACTGTATTTATATAGCAAATAACTCTAAGAATAAAAGAGCTAGAGAGTTTTTTGAGCTTGTAAAGTCAGCTCCAAAATTGAAATTTATGCTTGTTTTGAGTTATGGCTTAGGAACGGATAGAAATAAATTTGACCTTAATTTAGTCGATGATATTTTAGCTTACCAAAAAAAGCTTGGCCCAAAGACTAATTTAGTTTTTATTGATGCAAAGCATAAACCGGATGGAACGTACTCTATAAATCGAACTGATATATCAAATTACTTGAGCATGTCAAAAGTTTATATTCACTTTTGTCGAAGGGAAGGTGAGTCTAGGTCAATTGGAGAGGCTCTTTCAGCTGGTTGTTATGTTTATAAACACGAAGAGCTAATAGGTGGTGCAAATGATATTCTACATCATAAGAACTCAGATTCGTTTATAGATGTTCACGAGCTAGGCTATAAAGTCGCTAAGTTACTAAGCGAAGGATTTGAGCATTCTGATATCTCCGACCACTATAATATTGTTAGAGGGGAGGCTCTAAAACTTTTATCAAGTAATTTAAAATCAATGGGAATGAAAAATTGTGATATTGAAAAGCTAGTAAGTGAAAGTGATTTATCAATGCTATTACCTGGGCATATCCGACCTAACTTTATTAGCAAAGGTGTCAACGCTGATATTGAGAGTAAAGACGATTTTTTAAACTTTCTCAATGAAGTAGGAATTAAATATAGATATTTTTCATTCCATATATTATGGACTAGTATAAAAACGGTTCAATTTTTTAAGAGGTTGTTATTTAAAGTTAGATATAGAGTCAAAATTTAATGCAAAGATTTACTCCTCGTCTTGCTGTTAACAAAAAAGTAATTGCTATGTTTTTTCACCTAGCATTGGGTGGAGTTTGGCTTGCAGTTATTTTTATTATAAGGAATTTTTTTCCTGATAATATTAAAAGTATAATTTGGTTTAATTCAAGTTTTGTCTTTTATTCTTTTATATTATCTTTTGGGTTTACGACTCTCGCTAGGCTGTTGGTATATGAAAGAAATATTAAAGTATTACGAGGGGGGCTTTATTTATCGCTAATATTAAGTCTACTTATAATTTCACTATCCTTTTTCTTTCTTTCAGGTGATTTATTATATCTATTTCCATATATAGTAATTTACAATTATCTGTTTCTTTATCTTAATATTTCAATAGCTATAAAAAATTATGTGTATGTTTCAATTTACTCAATACTTTCTCTTTTATGTATTTTTCTCGGATGTATCACTTTTATAATTAAGTCCTATGAGCTGTTGGTTTTTTCTGTCACTATCTTTTTATTTGTAAGTTTTTATTTTAAGAGGCAGTTCAATCCTAAATGGTGTGTATTGAATTTAAAATTTATAGCCTCCACTTTATCCAGAGCACCTATTCTGCTTTTTGCTGTTATACCGTTGAGAGGGTGTATATATCTTATGGGTTTAGTTTATTCTGGCGAGGATGTTGTTGTGTCAGATTCTGTTTTATATGCGGATCTGTTAATTTTTCAAGGAGTTATAAGTATATTTATTGGTAGGGTTATTTTGTTTAATGAAAAATCCATTAAGAATAAGTTAATGAAATACTCAGGTATATATTTTGTTTTTCAATCAGTGGTTGTAACTTCTTTTTTTATATATATAACTTTTTTTGATGGTGTTGATATTCTTTTGCTGATCTTATCTTCTATGTTACTGTCTTCTCGTGAAAGTTTTGGAGCGTTTGTTAATCTCGCGGTTAAGAATGTAATGTATAGGGTTTGCTTTATCTATACTTTATGCTTTGTTGTGGCTTTTTTTAATTATTATTATTTTAATAATTACTATGTTTGGGTTTTCACATTTCCCTTTATCCTGAATTCATTTTACTTTTCTAAACTTCTTTTCAGGATAAATAAGTGATATGTAGCGCTGATTAAAATAAGTATCCATTAACTAATTAATATTTTGAGATTGTGAATGAAAGTAATCTATCTACACCAGTATTTTGCTACACCAGAGTCAAATGCTGGTACCCGCTCCTATGAAATGGCTAAAAGATTAGTAAAAAATGGGCACCATGTTACATTTGTAACTAGCTCTGCTTATTTTTCTGACAACTATAAATTGGGCCATGGTTGGAATTTTATAGAAATTGATGGAATACATTTACACGTGCTCCATCTTAATTATTCAAACAAGGATAGTTTTGTAAAACGTATTTTTAAATTTATCAGCTTTTCAGTTCGCTCAACATTTAAGTCACTCACTATCAAGGCTGATGTAGTATTTGCTACTAGTACACCACTAACCATTGCTATACCTGGCTTGATTTATTCCAAACTTAAAAAAGTACCTTTAGTATTTGAAGTGCGTGATCTTTGGCCCGAGCTACCCATAGCAACCGGTGTAATAAAAAACAAATGGGTAATAAAATTTGCTCAATGGCTTGAAAGATATACTTATAGAAACTCCAAACGACTTATTGGACTGTCGCCCGGTATGTGTGATGGCATAGTAAAACATGGCATTCCTACAGCGAATGTAACACTAGCTACAAATAGTTGTGATACAGAGTTATTTGATGTTGATGCCAGTGTAGGAAAAGATTACTTGGAATCTAAGCTAAAGTTTGTTAATGGCCGTAAGCTTATAGTTTATACCGGAACTTTTGGTTTGATTAATAAGGTAGGCTATATTGTTAAACTTGCTAAAGAGGCTGAAAAAATAGATCCAAATCTATGCTTTGTTGCAATTGGTGATGGTATGGAAAAGCAGCAAGTAATTGTTGAGGCTAAAAAAGCAGGGGTTTTAAGCAATAACCTTTACATATTACCCCCAGTCCCTAAAACGGAGATTGTTGCTTTGTTATCGGCGGCTGACTTATCGTTGTCGTTGTTTGGTTCGGTAAAAGAAATGTGGCATAACTCTGCTAATAAATTATTTGATGCGCTAGCATCGCAGACTCCCATAGCGATTAATTATGGGGGGTGGCAAAAAGATTTTATTAATGAGCACCGCTGCGGCTTAGTTATTAATAATAGGGATTACGAGCAAGCAGCTTTGAGTATCTCGCGGTTTATAAATGATGAAAGCCAATACTCCAAAGCAGTAGAGAGCTGCAATATACTTTCCTACAAACATTTTTCAAGGGATATTATGGCAGCCAGAATAGAGGAAACACTAATGGAAGCTACAAATGATTAAACGCGCTTTTGATTTTCTGGTTGCTCTTTTTACATTACTTACTTTATCACCCGTAATAATAGTTGTTGCCGTATTAATAAGGCTTAAGTTGGGCTCACCTATTTTATTTACCCAAGACCGACCTGGTTTGCATGGCAACATTTTTAAAATGATGAAATTTAGAACTATGCTGGATGCTAAAGATAAGCAAGGTAATTTATTACCAGATGATGAGCGTATGACACAGTTTGGTGCTTTTTTACGCTCAACTAGCTTAGATGAGTTACCCGGTTTATTTAATGTATTAAAAGGCGATATGAGCTTAGTAGGACCAAGGCCGTTACTCGTGCAATATTTACCGCTTTATAGTAACGAGCAAGCTCGCCGACACAATGTGCGCCCAGGCATAACTGGTTGGGCTCAAGTTAATGGCCGTAATGCTATTAGTTGGGAGCAAAAGTTTAAGCTGGATGTGTGGTATGTTGATAACCAAAGTTTTTTGCTCGACATTAAAATTTTATTATTGACCGTAAAAAAAGTGTTTGTACGCGAAGGTATTAGCGCTGATGGCCATGTAACCATTGAGCCATTTAAAGGCTCTAATAATGACTAAAGAGTTAGCTATAGTTGGGGCTAGTGGGCACGGTAAGGTGGTGGCTGATATTGCCGAGCAGCTTGGTTTTATAGTTAAATTTTATGATGATGCCTACCCAAATAAAACTTATATTGAGCATTGGCCAATAGATGGCTCTTGCGCCGATTTAATTGCTTTAAATAAGGCTGGTAATAAGCGCAATATTAATGCGATTGTTGCTATTGGTAATAACCAAATACGTCAGCAAAAAGTAGAGTTGCTAAAACAAAATAGTTTTAATTTAATCACACTAATTCACCCCACAGCCGTTATAAGCCAATACGCTACTATAGCGCAGGGAAGTGTTGTTTTTGCAGGTGCCATTATAAATGCATTTGCCAATATAGGCGTTGGCTGCATAATTAACACGTCTGCTATTATTGAGCATGACTGCGCTATAGGTGACTTTACTCATATTTGCCCTAATACAGCATTAGCGGGTGGCGTTATTGTTGGCAGTAAAAGCTGGGTTGGTATTGGTAGCCAAATAAAACAATTAATAGTAATTGGCGACAACTGTATGATTGGTGCCGGTAGTACTGTAGTAAAAAACTTACCTAACAATGTAACTGCATTTGGCTCTCCTGCAGTGCCGCAATAAATAAGACTCTATTTCTATACAAAATTAATAGGAACATCATGTTAAATACCCCTTTTTCCCCTTGGCCTAGCTTTACACAACAAGAGGCTGATGCCGTAAGCCGTGTTGTTTTATCTAACAAAGTTAATTACTGGACAGGTACAGAAGGCCGTGAATTTGAAAAAGAATTTGCAACTTGGGCTGATAGTGAATATGCCATAGCATTGGGTAACGGTACGCTTGCATTGGACATTGCACTTAAGGCATTAAATGTAGGCGCTGGTGATGAAGTTATAACCACGCCACGTACTTTTTTAGCGTCTGCTTCAAGTATAGTTACCGCAGGTGCAGCTCCTGTATTTGCCGATGTTGATTTAAATAGCCAAGCAATTACTGCTGCAAGTATTAAAGCGGTACTTACACCAAAAACAAAAGCAGTGATTGTTGTACATTTAGCGGGAATGCCTGCTGAAATGGATCAAATAATGGCGCTTAGTAAAGAGCATGGTTTCTATGTAATTGAAGATTGTGCTCAAGCGCATGGTGCTAAATATAAAGGTAAGTCTGTTGGTAGTATTGGCCATGTTGGTGCGTGGAGCTTTTGCCAAGATAAAATAATGACTACCGGTGGGGAGGGCGGTATGGTAACTACTAACTCTAAAGAGCTGTGGTCAACCATGTGGAGCTATAAAGACCACGGTAAAAGCTTTGATGCAATTTATAACCGCGAACACCCACCAGGGTTTAGATGGTTACACGAAAGCTTTGGCACCAACTGGCGTATGACCGAAATGCAAGCTGCTATTGGGCGCATTCAATTAACCCGTATGAGCGATTGGACTACAAAACGCCAAACATATGCTGCTGCGCTCGATAAAGCGGCAAATGAATTTGCGTGTATACGCTTAGTAACAGTGCCAAGTTACAGCGAACACGCTGAATATAAGCATTATATGTTTATTAGACCGGAATACTTAGCGCAGGGCTGGGATCGCGACCGTATTGTAAATGAAGTTGTTGAGCGTGGTGTGCCATGTTTTCAAGGGAGCTGCTCAGAGGTTTACCTAGAAAAAGCTTTTGACAATACCCCATGGCGCCCAGAAAAACGTTTACCTAATGCCGTACAGTTAGGTGAAACGTCTATTATGTTTTTAGTACACCCAACGCTAACTGAAGCTGAAATAGCTAAAACCACAAAAGTGATTAAAGAAGTTTTTTCATTGGCTTCAAAGTAAAGTCAATAAAGTGAACTATTCATAAAGAGGTTAAAAGGCGCTGCGCTTTAGGGGGTTATATTGTAGCAGCGGCTTTATGCCGCGTATTGAGTATTAGTGCCAAACGCGAGTTAAACTCGCTGCTACATAAATACCTTACTCATTTACTCCTCTTTTTCTTCTCTTTGTGCAATAGGTTTTTAAGTAATTTATTCACAAATAGGTTAAGAAGCGCTTCGCTTTAGAGGAGTGGGTAAGCATAAAATGAGTATTTATTTTATATTTTCTCGTTAACTACTCTTTCATGGCTATTTGCGACAATGAACTGGTTTTTAATCACCTGTATAATCGGCAGAATTGAGTAATAATTTAAAATTTATAATATCAAAAAAACTCTAATTTAAATATAAGAAAGGAACTTCCAATGGATAGTTTTATCCGTTCTATTTTAAATGCATCACGTGCTAAAAAACGAATTATCACTTTGTTTATCGACAGCATGTTTATTTTGGCGGCCTTTTGGTTGGCACTTATTGTAAGGCTGGATAGCTTTGAGCCACTTCAGCGTTTAGATAATTGGCTGTTATTGGCAGTGTTAATACCTGTTAGCTTATATACATTTATAAGCTTAGGTTTATATCGTGCCGTACTTAGGTATATGAACTCGCAAGCTATTTGGGCGATAGTTTTAGGTACTGTGATTACAACGGTGAGCTTAGTATTGATTGCATTTATTATGGGTGTAAATATACCCCGTACTATGCCATTTATTTTTGCGTGGCTTTGCTTGTTAACAGTGGGTGGTGCACGTGTTTTAGTACGTGCAATTATCGGCAAAATGACAACCAATAAAAAAGAATCTGTGATTATTTATGGTGCGGGTTCTGCTGGCCGGCAGTTGGCTACAGCATTAGGTGCAGGGCCAGAGTATTTTGTTAGCGCTTTTATTGATGATGACGCAACCAAGCAAGGATCAATTATTCAAGGGATTCCTGTTATTAATTTTCAGGGGATTTACGAGTTAATAGACAAACGCAAAATTAGTAAAGTTCTATTAGCGCTGCCTAGTGAAACGCGTTCTCGACGAAAAGAAATTTTGGCACAATTAGAGCCGCTCACAGTTAAAGTGCTTTCTATGCCTGGTATGGCCGATGTTGTTGAAGGTAAAGCAAAGCTTGCTGAAATAACCGAAGTAGGCGTGGAAGACCTGCTTGGCCGTGACCCTGTAGCCCCTAACAATGATTTAATGACAGCTAATATTACTAATAAAATTGTAATGGTAACGGGGGCTGGTGGTTCTATTGGCTCTGAACTCTGTAGGCAAATAGTGAAACAACTGCCAACTAAGCTGGTTTTATTTGAACAAAGCGAATTTGCTCTATATTCAATAGAAAAAGAGCTATGCGAATACATAACAAATAACAATCTTGAAATAGAGCTAGTGCCAATTATGGGCTCTGTACAGCGCATTAATCGCTTAGAAACCGTAATGGCTGCATTTGGTGTTAAAACGGTTTACCACGCAGCGGCTTATAAACATGTACCTTTAGTTGAGCATAACGTGGTAGAAGGGGTGCGTAATAACGTATTTGGTACTTATTACGCTGCAAAAGCAGCAGTAAACGCAAAGGTAGAAACTTTTGTGCTTATATCAACAGATAAAGCAGTACGCCCTACCAATGTAATGGGCGCTACTAAGCGTATGGCAGAGCTTACACTGCAAGGCTTAGCGCAAGAGCAAGGCGTTAAACATAAAACACGTTTTTGTATGGTACGCTTTGGCAATGTATTAGGTTCTAGCGGTTCTGTAGTACCTCTATTTCGTAGGCAAATAAAAGAGGGCGGCCCAATTACGTTAACTCACCCTGATATAACTCGCTTTTTTATGACTATCCCTGAAGCCGCTCAATTGGTTATACAAGCAGGCGCTATGGGCAAGGGGGGTGATGTATTTGTACTTGATATGGGGGAGCCAGTTAAAATTAAAGATTTGGCGACTAAAATGGTTCGCCTTTCTGGCTTTGAAGTTAAAAATGACACTAATCCTCATGGTGATATTGAAATTAAGTGCACGGGGTTACGCCCAGGTGAAAAACTTTATGAAGAGCTACTAATTGGTGATAACGTAGGTGAAACGTCGCATGAGCGCATAATGACCGCCAACGAGGTGATGTTACCTTTAGCTGAGCTTAACGTGTTTATAGAAGCATTAGATGTTGCTTGCCATAACTTTGACCACGAAACAATACGTCAGCTGTTGTTAGATGCACCCACTGGCTTTAACCCAACTGATGGTATATGTGATTTAGTGTGGAATACTAAAAAAGAAAGAGTAAGTGAAGGTAATCAGAAAATTGTGAATCTTAATTAAGAGGTCTACTTTGCACTTCGTTGACATAAAGGTATGTATTTAGCCTTAAATATTAAATTAAATTTAAAGCGTGAGTTTAACTCGCGCTTTTTGTATTTTGTAGTAAAGCTTTATTTTAGAATAATAGGGCTAATTAAAAATTAACGACGCGTATAGCGCGTTTGTAACATTGATAAAGGAATAATTATGTCCCGTAAGTATTTTGGTACCGATGGTGTAAGAGGTAAGGTAGGCACTTTTCCTATTACGCCTGATTTTGCAATGAAGCTTGGCTGGGCGGCAGGTACGGTTTTAGGCTCATCTGGTACTAAAGAAATTTTAATTGGTAAGGATACACGTAATAGTGGCTATATGTTCGAGTCAGCAATGGAAGCCGGGCTCTCTGCTGCGGGTGTAAATGTCGCTTTTGTTGGGCCAATGCCAACTCCCGCTGTTGCTTATTTAGCTTCGACATTTAGAGCCGATGCAGGCGTGGTTATTAGTGCCTCACATAACCCATTTTATGATAACGGTATTAAATTTTTTAATAATTTTGGTACTAAACTCAATGACGAGCAGGAGCTTGAAATTGAAGCTTTGCTAGAACAAGCGTTAAAAAATGATGCAATGCAATGTGTAAGCTCAGAGCGTTTAGGTAAAGCAAGGCGCATTAATGATGCGCCAGGCCGGTACATTGAGTTTTGCAAAGGTATATTTGCAAAAGATTTAACTCTTGAAGGTTTAAAAGTTGTTGTAGATAGCGCTAATGGCGCAGCGTACCATATAGCCCCTAATGTATATTCGGAACTTGGCGCTGAAGTCATAAGCATTAATGATAAACCAAATGGTTTAAACATTAATGAGCAATGCGGTGCTACACATTTAAATAGTTTACAAGCTGCTGTGCTGGAGCATAAAGCAGACCTTGGTATTGCACTTGATGGTGATGCTGACAGACTTATGCTAGTAGATGACTGTGGCACAGTGATTGATGGAGATCAAATTCTCTACATTCTTGCTAAAGCAGCAAAACAACAAGGCACAATGGAAGGTGGTGTGGTTGGTACGCTTATGTCTAATCTGGGTTTAGAGTTAGCTTTAAAGGATATGGATATACCCTTTAAACGCGCAAAAGTAGGCGACCGCTATGTTGTTGAGCAACTTAAAAGTACTGGGTGGAAGCTTGGCGGTGAGGGCTCAGGCCATATTTTACATTTAGATTACGCATCTACAGGTGACGGTATTGTTGCTTCCCTGTTAGTTTTAACCGCGCTTATTCAGCAAAAGCAATCGTTAAAAGAGTGTGTAGCAGGTATGCAAAAACTACCGCAAGTGCTTTTAAATGTTCGCTTATCACAAAATAATGCTGATGAAATATTAAATACAAGTTCAGTGAAGCAAGCAGTAAGTGAAGCCCAAACCGTACTTTCGGATTCAGGGCGTGTTTTACTGCGTAAGTCTGGTACTGAGCCGCTTATTCGTGTGATGGTTGAGTCGACAGATTCAGTGGCCTCACAGGCGCAAGCGGAGCATATAGCTGAAGCTATTAAAGCATTACTATAAAAAGCTCATTTTGTGATCTTATATATCGCTAGTTTTTGATTGCGCGGCTTTTGTCGCGCATAATTTCACCTTTCACCTTTCACCTTTATGCCGACACTATCGTGTTGATATGAGAAGCTCAATATGTAATAGATGATAGGAGGTAACTCTGGTAAAATTACGAACATTAATTACCAATGAAAATATTAAAGGAATAACATGAAAATTGCCGTGGTAGGTACAGGCTATGTAGGCCTTTCAAATGCTATGCTTTTATCGCAACATAATGAAGTGGTTGCGCTTGATATAGATGAGCAAAAAATAGCACTTTTAAACGATAAAAAGTCACCTATTGTTGATACCGAAATAAGTGAATTTTTAACGCGTGATGACTTAAATTTTACAGCCACAACCGATAAAGTGGCTGCTTATAAAGATGCTGATTACGTAATTATAGCAACGCCAACCGATTACGACGTGGAAAACAACTACTTTAATACCAGCTCGGTTGAAGCTGTAATTAAAGACACTATGGCGCATAACCCTAATGCGGTTATGGTGATTAAGTCGACTATTCCGGTAGGCTTTACGGCTGATATTAAGCAGCAACTTAATGCTGAAAACTTAATATTTTCTCCTGAATTTTTACGTGAAGGCAAAGCGCTTTACGATAACTTACACCCGTCACGTATTGTTGTAGGAGAGCAAAGCGAACGCGCAACTATTTTTGCTAACTTACTTAAGCAGGGTGCAATTAAGCAAGATGTTGAAGTGCTATTTACCGATTCAACAGAAGCTGAAGCTATTAAGTTATTTTCTAACACTTACCTTGCAATGCGAGTTGCTTATTTTAATGAGCTAGATAGCTACGCAGAGGCGCATGGTTTAAATAGCAAGCAAATTATACAAGGCGTAGGCCTAGACCCGCGTATTGGCTGCCACTACAACAACCCGTCGTTTGGTTACGGTGGTTACTGCTTACCAAAAGATACTAAGCAGCTACGTGCTAATTACCAAGATGTGCCAAACAATATTATTGGCGCTATTGTGGATGCCAATACAACCCGTAAAGACTTTATTGCTGACTCAATTATTAAGCGTAGCCCTAAAATTGTAGGTGTGTACCGTTTAGTAATGAAAACAGGGTCTGATAACTTTAGAGCGTCTGCTATTCAAGGCATTATGAAGCGTATTAAAGCCAAAGGTATTGAGGTTGTAGTATTTGAGCCAGTGCTTGAAGAAAACGAGTTTTATCACTCACGCGTTATAAGAGACTTAAATGAGTTTAAGCAGATATCGGATGTAGTGGTCTCTAACCGTATGGTAGAAGAGCTTAGCGACATTGCAGATAAAGTATATACACGCGATTTATTTGGTAGTGATTGATTAGATAATAGCTGTTAGCTGTTAGCTGTTAGCTGTTAGCTGATAGCTATTACTTTCCCAAGCTTAGGAATTTTATGAAGTATTTAGTTACAGGTGCTGCGGGATTTATTGGTGCTGCAACGTGCCAAAAATTATTGGCTGCTGGCCATTTAGTTGTTGGTATAGATAACCTTAACGATTATTACGATGTAAATTTAAAGTTGGCACGTTTAGCGCAGTTTGAAAGCCACGATAACTTTACGTTTATTAAGCTTGATATAAGCGAACGTGCAGCAATGAGTGAGTTATTTGCTGCAGAGCAGTTTGATAAAGTAATACACTTAGCTGCGCAAGCGGGTGTACGGTATTCAATAGAAAACCCAGATGCCTATGCCGACTCTAACCTTGTAGGGCATTTAAATGTGTTAGAAGGGTGTAGACATAATAATGTTAAGCACCTTGTTTATGCATCATCTAGCTCTGTTTATGGCCTAAATGAAAAAACGCCATTTGAAACAACCGATAGTGTTGATCACCCTGTATCGTTTTATGCAGCAACTAAAAAAGCAAATGAGCTAATGGCTCACAGCTATTCGCATTTATATAGCTTGCCGACTACTGGGCTGCGCTTTTTTACAGTTTATGGACCGTGGGGCCGCCCAGACATGGCTCCGTATATTTTTACTAAAAAAATACTCGACGGCGATACCATTGATATAAACAACAATGGTGATATGTGGCGTGACTTTACCTACATTGACGATATTGTAGAAGGTGTTGTACGCGCTGCCGATGTTATACCTAAAGCAAACCCAGATTGGCGAGTAGAGAGTGGTTCACCAGCTACTAGCTCTGCACCTTATGCGGTTTATAATATTGGCCACGGTAGCCCAATAAACCTAATGAAGTTTATTGAAGCAATTGAGACCGAGCTAGGTACCGAGGCAAATAAAAACTTCCGCGAAATGCAAGCAGGCGATGTTTATAAAACATATGCCGACACGCAAGATTTATTTAATGCGACTGGCTATAAAGCTCAAGTAGACGTTAAACAAGGCGTTAGCGAACTAATTAAATGGTATAAAAACTTTTATAAGTAAGCTTTATAGCGAAATAAACACTGCTTTTTTAAAAGCAGTGTTTATTTAAAAATAGTTTAATTTACACTTTGATAGCTGATAGCTGATAGC
>NZ_PNCU01000006.1:0-74879 GCF_005886915.1 Pseudoalteromonas sp. S3776
ATTGCTGTTGGTCACTCAGTTTCAATTGAGACTCTAAATTTGTTTGCCTCACTACCGAAGTAGCTTGGCTGTTAGAACTCAATCTGTACGAGTGCCCACACAGATGATTGCTTTATATTGTTAAAGAACGTTGCGATTAAAGCGTGTTGCTTTATCTCGCTAGGGCTGCGCATGTTACGCCTTCCTATTTTTTTGTCAACACTTAATTTTGTTAAACTTGAAAGTTTTTAAAACTAAGTTTTACTCGACTCACTGATTAGCTCGTGCCTCGCTATGCGTTGCGCTCTGCCGTCTCAGTAGGGTCGCATTATAGGGAGATCCGAAAACAGATCAAGCCTTTTTTTAAGAAAACTTGAAATAAATGACTGTTCGCGTGAAATTAAAGCAAAGTGGTTACTTTAAACACTAAAAAGGCCCTTACGGGCCTTTTATATTAGTTTACGATGAGTTTCCAACCGAGTTTACTTTGCAGTTTTGACTCTTGTTGTAGCTCACTAGCCATAAGCGGGTGTTCTTTTAACCAGTTATTGGCAAACTTTAAGTCTAATGTGTCTTTTTCTACAGATAACTCTATTTTAGGAAGTACGTCATCTTGTCGGCGCATCGATAATATTACGGCGATTCTTAATAGCCTAACTAAGTATTGGGTAAGCGTACTATGCGCACCTAGAACGTTGAAGCTTCCTTTTTGGATATCAGAACGATGTGCGCTTGCAACTGCAGCAATCACTTTATGTTCGGATTGTGAAAAACCAGGCATATCGGTATTTTCTATAATGTAGGCTGTGTGCTTATGGTATTGCTTATACTCTATCAATAAACCAATTTCGTGAAGTTGCGCTGCGGCTTTTAAAAGCGGCAAGGCATTTTCACTAACAAGCGGCCAGCTTTCACCCACTTGTTCTGCCAGTTGAATAACTAAGCTCGATACTCGATTCGCTTGCTTTTGATCAACATGATACCGGTCCATAAACCCATCCACTGTACGTTTACGGATATCGTTGTTATGAAGCTCAGGTACCATACTGTAAAGTACACCTTCGCGAAGTGCACCGCCAGCTAAACCCATTTTTTCAATTTCAAGCGATTCAAATAGCGCTATTAAGATTGCAAGGCCCGACACAAAAACTAACCTGCGCTCTTCACTTAACCCAGGCAGGTCAAGTGCAGCAATCGTACTGTAGGCTATCGATTGCTGTTTTATTTTATTTAGCTTTTCTAATGTAAGTAGATCATCTAAGTCCTGCGCGACCATGATTTCTTGAATCGCTTGCACCGTACCAGAGGCACCTGATGCTATTTGCCACCCTGCTTGTTTATACTCTGGCGCAATTTCGTCAACCACTTCATGAGCAGCTTTAATGGCGGCATTGAAGTTTGCTTCACTTAGTTGACAGTCTTTAAAGTAACGCTCTAAGTATGTGACGCATCCCATATTTAAGCTTTTATAGTGCAGTGCCTCAAAACCTTTACCTATAACGACTTCGGTACTTGCCCCACCAATATCAATGACAAGTTGTTTGCCAGTACACGATGAGGTGTGTGCTACACCTTTATAAATGGTGCGTGCTTCTAGCTCACCACTAATTACATTTATCGTATGGCCTAGTATCTTCTCAGCATGCGCCTTGAAAACATCGGCATTCGTTGCAAGTCGAAGTGTTGCAGTTGCTACTATGGTGATATTTTGTTTTGGAATGTCTTGTAGGCGCTCAGCAAAAAGTGCAAGGCACTCCCAACCTCGCTGCATTGCCTCAGAGCTTAATACATTTTCGCTATCAAGCCCTGCTGCTAATCTTACTTTGCGTTTAACGCGGCCTATAGTTTGTAGGCCGCCAGCAATTGATTTAGCAATTAGCATATGAAAGCTATTTGAGCCTAAATCAATGACTGCATACACATTTTTTTGCGGTTTAAATTGCCCCACCGTTCAAAAACCTCTAGTTACTACTACGTACAGTAACGGCCAAGTTACGACCGTCCTTTTTGGTAACTATTATTCGGGCGACGTCCGTTATTGTTACTACGATTACGTGGGCCTGTAGAATAGTTGCGCTTTCTTTGAATAGTAGGCTTTGTTAAATCATCTAGCAATGCGGTTTTATCATAATGTGATAAAGGAATGCTGTGCTCTATATACTCTTCTATTTCATGTAAGTTATAAGCATACTGTTCACATGCAAAGCTAATTGCATGGCCTGATGCGCCGGCACGACCAGTACGACCTATACGGTGAACGTAATCTTCACAATCATCCGGTAGGTCAAAGTTAAATACATGACTTACCTCAGGGATATGTAGCCCACGTGCTGCGACATCAGTTGCCACTAAAAAGTCTAATTCACCTTTGGTGAATTGCGCTAATATAGATTGGCGTTTTTTCTGGTTTACATCACCAGTGAGCATACCTACACGGTGACCATCGGCTTTTAACCAGGCATATACTGTCTCACAACTGTGTTTGGTATTGGCAAATACGATGGCCTTATCCGGCCATTCTTCCTCAATTAAAGTTAATAGCAGCTTAATTTTATCCTCTTGAGAAGGATGAAATAGCTCTTCTTTAATGCGCTTGCCTGTTTTTACGTCTGGCTCGATTTGAACGTGTTCAGGGTTAGTCATATGTTCAAAGGCAAGCTCCTGCACGCGATAAGAAAGCGTGGCAGAAAATAATAAATTGAGTCTATCTGCTGTATCTGGCATACGGCGGAACATGTAACGAATATCTTTTATAAAGCCTAAATCGAACATACGATCGGCTTCATCAAGCACAACTACCTCAATTTCATTAAGGGTGTAACAGCCTTGCTTGTACAAATCGATTAGTCGACCTGTAGTACCAATTAAAATATCAACGCCTTTTTCTAATTGTGCACGTTGTTTTTCGTAATCTTCGCCACCATATACTAAACCTAAGTTAAGATTACAGTGCGGCGCTAAAATTTTAGCATCTTTGTGTATCTGAATCGCAAGCTCCCGAGTCGGGGCCATGATCAGGGCTCTTGGATGTTTACTAGGTGCTTTGCTAGATTGTAATAACCGATGGCACGTGGCAGTTAAAAACGCCAACGTTTTGCCCGTACCCGTTTGTGCTTGGCCCGCGATATCGCGACCGTCACAAATAAAAGGTAGGCATTTTGCTTGAATGGGTGTGCAATACTCAAACCCACTTTCGGTTAAACCGGCAACCACTTCCGGTGCGATAGCAAAGTCTGAAAACTTTTTATCGGTCAAATGTGTCTTAGTCATAGCGTTTAAGCATAACGTTTAAACTTGCAATAAGAAACAAGAGTGTTTAAATACGCACTAAATATTTCGCCTAACTAAATCGGAGAGCGCAATGAGCGAGAAAATAATCCAAATTACTGACGATAGCTTTGAAGCTGACGTATTACAATCAGACAAGCCTGTACTAGTAGATTTTTGGGCTGAGTGGTGCGGACCTTGTAAAATGATCGCCCCTATCCTTAATGAAGTGGCTGATGAGTATGATAGCCGTGTAACAGTTGCCAAGTTAAACATTGACCAAAACGCAGGCACACCACCTAAGTTTGGTATTCGTGGTATCCCTACACTACTTCTTTTTAAAGATGGCCAAGTAGCTGCAACGAAAGTTGGTGCGCTTTCTAAAACTCAACTTATTGAGTTCTTAGAAAACAATATCTAAGTAAAAATGAAAAAAAAGGGCTTTTTTGCCCTTTTTTTGTGTTTATTTTGTATAAAGACTGGACGCTGTGCCAGTGAACTGCTAGTTTATAAAGCCAACTAATCCTTAGTTATATTCAACAAACCTCACTCAACTATCAAAGCGATTTTGAGTATGACAATTGTAATAAAGAACCCACCAATATGCATTTACGCGAATTAAAAGACAAGTCTATAAAAGAACTTGTAAACTTAGCTGAGTCCATGGGGCTCGAAAACGTAGCCCGCTTAAGAAAGCAAGATATCATTTTTGCCATTCTTAAAGCACATGCCAAAGGCGGAGAGAACATCTACGGCGGCGGTGTACTAGAGATTTTACAAGATGGTTTTGGTTTTTTAAGATCATCAGAAGCCTCTTACTTAGCTGGCCCAGATGATATTTATGTATCTCCAAGCCAAATTCGCCGTTTCAGTATGCGTACTGGCGATTCTATTTCAGGCCTTATTCGCCCACCTAAAGACGGCGAACGTTACTTTGCTTTACTAAAAGTAAACGAAGTTAACTTTGATAAACCTGAAAACTCTCGCACTAAAATCCTTTTTGAAAACCTTACCCCACTACATGCAAACGAACGTTTTCGTATGGAACGCGGTAACGGCAGTAAAGAAGACATTACCGCTCGTGTACTTGATTTAGCATCACCAATTGGCCGTGGCCAACGTGGTTTGTTAGTAGCACCGCCTAAAGCGGGTAAAACAATGCTACTGCAAAACATTGCACAATCAATCACTCACAATCACCCAGATGTTACATTAATGGTTTTACTTATTGATGAGCGTCCGGAGGAAGTAACCGAGATGCAACGCCTTGTTAAAGGTGAGGTTATTGCATCAACGTTTGATGAGCCAGCTTCTCGCCATGTACAAGTTGCAGAAATGGTGATTGAAAAAGCAAAACGTTTGGTTGAGCACAAAAAAGATGTGGTTATCTTATTGGATTCAATCACCCGTTTAGCACGTGCTTACAACACAGTTATCCCTTCATCAGGTAAAGTACTTACCGGTGGTGTTGATGCTAATGCACTGCACAAGCCTAAGCGCTTCTTTGGTGCTGCACGTAATGTTGAAGAAGGCGGTAGCTTAACGATTATAGCTACAGCACTTATCGACACGGGCTCAAAAATGGATGAAGTTATCTACGAAGAGTTTAAAGGTACCGGTAACATGGAACTACACTTGAATCGTAAGATTGCTGAAAAGCGTGTATTCCCTGCCATCGACTTTAACCGCTCAGGTACGCGTCGTGAAGAACTACTTACTAAACCAGATGAGCTACAAAAGCTATGGATTTTACGCAAGATTGTTCATGAAATGTCAGAGATTGATGCTATGGAATTCTTAATTGATAAGCTTTCTATGAGCAAAACGAACGATGAATTCTTCGATTCGATGAAACGCCAATAAGCGCGTTTTCGTTATATAAAAAAAGCGCCTAGAGCGCTTTTTTTATATTTAAACGGCAATACCAATCAACTTAGATATTTAGCCTTTCTAGCATGCTAAATAAAGCGTTAATGGCGTTATAAATTTCTTATGTAGAGCAACTTCGTGTCAAAATTCATGCCTTCTTACCACTCTATTTATCTGTCGCTATAAATGTCTAATAACTTAACACGATTAGAATAATTAACTTTCGTTATATTTTTTAAGTACACACTGTAATTCATCTACAAGCTTTTGAATGTGTTCTTTACTTTGGCTTTGTTTATTGAGTAAAGCCATATCGAGATTTTTAGCGGCCTTGGCAATATCGTCTAACGCAAACATTTGCGCTGCCCCTAAAATGCGATGGCTGTCTTTTTGTAATGCCTCTAAGTCATTACTACTATAATGCTGATTTATGGTTTCGTTTTCAAACGTGAAACTTTGCTTAAAACTTGTTACTAAGTCGCTCATATCTATCTGAGCTGCATATGGTGGCTCTTGTTTAGCAGCTTCATCCAAATGTTTAGCAAGCGTGTTATAAAAAGCGTTTTTATCTAACGGCTTACCTAAATACCCTGTAAAGCCTAGCGCAAGATAATCATCGACTTCATGACTCATTGCATTGGCAGTTAAAGCAAAAATAGGCGCTTGAAAGCCGCACTTTTGTAATAATGAAAATGCAGCACGGCCATCCATAATAGGCATTTGTATATCCAGTAGCACTAAATCTGGGTATATTTGAAGGCACTTCTCAACCGCTTGCTCACCATTTTCTACCGCTATAACCTCAAGCCCCATAGAACGTAAATAACGACTTATGAGTCTACGGTTGTCGGGGTGATCCTCAGCCAGTACTACACGACCAGTTAACTGCTTAACCCGTTTAGACGAGGTTACATATTCGTACTCATCTCGCTCTTTTTCAACCTCTACACAGGGTAAAAACAGCGAAAACTGGCTCCCGCGTTTAAACTCACTTTGAACGCTAATGTACCCTCCCATCATAGAGGCCAGCTGCTGAGACAAACTAAGCCCCAACCCAGTGCCACCAAAGCGACGGCTAATACTGTTATCGGCTTGGCTAAAGCATTCAAATATTTGTTTTAGCTGCGATGAATTCATGCCAATACCAGTATCTTTAACTATAAAAACAAGCCCTTGCTCAGTTTTGTTCAAAGACACAACTACCTGCCCAGCCTGAGTAAACTTAACAGCGTTAGCGCATAAATTGATGAGTATTTGCTTTACCCGCATTAAATCGAGTTTGGTATAAAACGCATTACCTACATGGTTATCAAAACGAATTTGCAAATGCTTCGCTTTAGCCTGCGAAATAAACATAGCATGTACATCGCTAACTAGCTGCACTATGTCAAAGCACGAAATATTAAGCTCTAATCTGTTTGCTTCTATTTTGCTTAAATCAAGCACATCATTAATTAAACTTTTTAAATGATCACTATGTCGCTGAATTATTTTTAATTCATCTTGTAGGTTTTCAGGCTCGTACAAACCATTAATTAAATCATCTGTTTGGCCTAAAATAGCGGTGAGCGGGGTTCTAATTTCATGGCTAATATTTGCCAAAAACTGGCTTTTAACATCATTAGCTTCTCGTAGCTCCTGAGCTATAGCTTGCAGCTCTGCCGTACGCTGCGCAACTTGCTCCTTTAATAACTGCTTGGCACGCTTTTCGGCACCCCGACGATAAAGCGCGGTGCCAGTAACAATCACTAAAAATAATAAAACAAAAATAAAAACTGTGAGCTGCGAGCGCTGGCTCATTTTTAATTTCTGTACTTTTCGCTCTTGCTTGAGCTTCTGAATTTCTTGGTTTAACTGAGTCGCTTTAAATTGGTTTTGTAATACTGCTAAAGCACTGGTGATTGTTTCGCTATTAATACCACGCTGCTCTGCTACAAACTTTTCGTGAAGCGTTAATGCCTCAGCGTAGTTGCCTTTGCTAGCCTCTAAAAGCGAACGCGTGCCAAAAGCATCGCGCTTTATACGCACACTATTATATTGTGTGGCCAAATCGGTGGCTTTATCTAAGCTTATTCGCGAATCAGCAAGCTCACCTCTCACAAATTGTATTTTAGCCAGTGCATGTAAGGCGTTAAGCTCTAAACTGTGATTCGCAATTTCAAGGGCATTTTGTACCCCTAATTTAGCCTGCTCGTAAGCAACATCCACGTTATTAAGAATTAAATTGATGTTTGCTAAATTAGTATATTGGGTAGATAACTTATTATAATCATTGGTAGAAATATAGTAACGCAACGCCATTTGATAATAGTGCAGTGCTAAGTCAAATTGTGAGCTTTCGTAGTAAGCAACGCCTAAATTATTGTTAACTTGCGCTATACCGCTGGTATCACCTAGTTTTTGATATACTTTAAGTACTTCTTTATAAAATAAAATCGCGCTTTCATAACGCGATAATCTAATGTACACCCCTGCTATATTTAGCAAAATGTCAGCTTGGTCTTGCGCACTGCCCTTTTTTTCATAAATCTCTTTTGCTTTTAAATAATATTCGAGCGTCAGCTCCATATTATTCATTTCAAAGTACGCTAAACCAATGTTACTAAGCAGGTTTGCAAGCTCTACTTGCTTATTGTTTTTTTCAACAATTACCATGGCGCGGCTATATTCAACAATAGCTTGCTGAAAATATCCCTGAAAATAAAACACAACACCTTGCATTTTAATGGCTCTAAAATGCATATCTGGCAAGTAACTTGAGGAGGTGTGCTGTTCTAATTTTTTAAAGTACAGCAGAGCATTTTCAAAATCATCTGAGGAGAAGGCTAAATCGGCAAGTTCAGAATACACACTAACCTTTTGAGATTCTGTTATATTTTTTGCTTCAAGCAGCGCATTACCGAGCGTGAGTTTTACGTCCCACTGCTGCTCTTTTTTAAATTCATCAAATAAAGATACACTATTTTGAGCAAAGCTAGGCAGTATGAACACACAACATAAAACAAATAAAAGGCACTTCAATTTGCCTAGCATAATATTATTCCTTCAAACTTTAGCTTTAGTCAGTGTAATCTTTATTGAAGATACACAACAAAACGAGCGCAAACAATGCTTAACCCCCTGATTGATGAGATTTTTGAGTTACTTTTAACTCAGCCAGTTTGGAAAGTTCATACCTTAGCCGCAACGCTCGCTCAACAAGGGGTGTTACCATCTTTAGATGTTAACCCTGAGCAAAATTTATTTAAAAAGAATTTTTTAATTATGAATGCGTTATTTGAGCTGCAAACACAGCTATTACCCAAGCACTTAATTATATCGTCATTACATATTGAACTTGCAGAGCCAAGTAGCAATGTAGCAACGCCATCCCATTTAAAAAGTTACTATTTAAACTTGGAAAACTACGACACCAGTGCCAAAGACATTGAGGCATTATTAGATAGTTTTTGGCAGCAATTTAACCCACTAATAAAGCATCCAGTTGTGCATATTGAGCCATTAATTAAAGCTTGGCAATTACCGCCAAACTTTAACTTAGCTATGCTACAAAAGCGCTGGCGGCAATTGGCATTAAAACATCATCCAGATAAGCAAACTGGAAGTGCATGTAAATTTAGACAAGTAAGAGCCGAGTATGAGCAGCTAAAGCTAGCTGCTCAAAACACCTAATTAACGGGTAAGGCGACGGGCACGAATTTTACGCCCTTTAATATTGCCCTCGGTTAATTTACGCAGTGCAGGTTTTGATGCATTACGCTCTACCGCTACAAAGGCAACGTTATCAAGTACATTTATTTTACCGACTTGGCGGCCTGCAATTCCCTCTTTGCCAGTAAGCGCACCTAAAATATCACCCGCGCGCACTTTTTGCTTTTTGCCGGCATCAATCATTAGCGTGACCATTTCTGGCTTGTAAGGCGGCTTTTCTAATAAGCTAAAGGCAGGCATTGGTTCTGGCAAAAAGTCGCGTTCGTAATGGTCACCAATTTGCGCCACTTTAAACTGTTCAGCATCACCGTAAATAGAGCATGCAATCCCTTTTTTACCGGCTCGGCCTGTGCGTCCTACACGGTGCACATGGGTTTGTGGGTCATGTGCTAAATGGTAATTTATTACCATGTCCATGTCGTCAATATCTAAGCCACGCGCAGCTACATCGGTTGCCACTAATATTGACGCGCTTTTATTAGCAAAATGAATTAACGTACGTTCGCGATCACGTTGCTCTAAGTCACCATGAAGCGCCACGGCACTAAAGCCTTCGTTTGCTAAATCATCACAAACTTGTTGTGTTTCTACCTTGGTATTACAAAAAACAACACAGCTTTGTGGTGTAAATTTAAGTAGCAATAATTTGAGCGTTGAGTAGCGTTGTTTGTTGTTATCCATTTTGTAAAAGTATTGTTTTATAGTGCTTTTTTCTTGCTCTTCTTCTACTTTTATCATCTCTGGATTTTTTAATACGCGCTTTGCAATCGCTTCAATTGCACGCGGAAAGGTAGCACTAAATAACAACGTTTGACGATTTTGCGGTATACACTCAATAATTGCATCAAGGGTATCTTGAAAGCCCATATCAAGCATTTGATCTGCTTCATCAAGTACTAACGTTTCAACATCGTCTAAACGCAGTGTACCTTTGCGAATATGATCGTCCACTCGCCCAGGTGTACCCACAATAATATGCGCCCCATGCTCAAGCGAGCCTATTTGTGGGCCAATTGATACACCACCACATAGCGTTAATATTTTAATATTGTGAATACCGCGGGCAAGTTTACGCATTTCTACTGCCACTTGCTCGGCCAGTTCGCGCGTTGGACAAAGTACAAGCGATTGAATACGAAAACGTTTTACATTTAATTTAGCTAACACACCTAAACTAAAAGCAGCAGTTTTACCTGAACCGGTTTTTGCCTGTGCAATAATGTCTTTACCTTCAAGTACAGGTGGCAGGCTTTGCGCTTGTACAGGCGTCATTTGCGAGTAGCCAAGTGTTGATAAATTATCAACTAAACCAGCAGGTAAAGCCAAAGATGAAAATGCAGTAGAAGTCACAATAAATTCCAAAATAATAAAACAACACAGGGCTTAGCCCCAAAATATGAGCTCCATAATAGCAGAATTCAGCTTAGGCAACCATTAATACCCGATGTGCATTATTTTACGATGCGTTAATCCTTGTTAATAAAAAAGTTGCAAATGATACTAATTTTCATTAAGATCCTCGAAAAATTTTAACACCCTAACACTGGATGTAATTGATGAAACTAAACTCACTGTACGTAGCACTTGTTGGTGCCATTAGCACAAGCGCCTTTGCCGCACCTACTGACTTAGAGCGAATTGAAGTTAAAGGTAGTTATTTTAACGACTACAAAGTCGACAACGCCAACGGAGCAATGAGAACATCAGCGTCATTGTTAGAAACAGCGCAATCAGTCACTGTTATTAGCGATACAATCATTAGCGAGCAATTAGCAACGACCCTTGGCGAAGTACTTACTAACGATGCAAGTTTAACTGCCGGCTCTCAACAACGTAACCGTGAAGTATTTAACTTACGCGGCTTTGAACTTAGCTCATCGACAGGCTACTTACGCGACGGACACCAACATTGGTCTCACTACCAGCAACCGATTGAAATTCTACAACAAGTAGAAGTTATTAAAGGTCCATCAAGTATTTTATACGGACAATCAGGCCCAGGTGGCTTGATTAACATGGTGACAAAAAAGCCTACGGCAACTACATTATTTAACGCCAGCGCAGATGTAGACCAACACGGCTCTACCCGCTTTATGCTAGACGCAGCTGGTGCACTTACCGACGCTGAAGATTTACGTGCACGCGGTATTTTAGTAAAACAAGATGTGGATTACTGGCGCGAATATCAAAACGGCGAAAACCGTGAACGCGACCGTTTTTTAGGCGCTGTAATTGTTGATTACGATTTAAGTGACAACGCATTAGTACGCGTGCATTACGACCGCACAGACGACGAAGCAGGCCTTGATACAGGTGCATGGATAGATGACAACGCCAATGTGATTGGCGATGAGAAAACCATTCGCGATATGTCTTGGGCGTTTACCGACATAACGGTAGAAAACTTAGGCGTAGATTTTGAAGTCTACTTAAACGATCACTGGCAAGTTAAGCTTGGTTACAACGAGCAAACATTTGAGCGCCAGCGTTTTGAGTCATCTCCTAGTCGAAATTCTTACATCTCACAAACGAATACATACACTTCGAACCCATACGATCGTTTTGATGATTGGCAATTCACCACTGCATTTATTGATTTTATTGGTGAATTTGAAACGGCTGGCATACAACACCAATTTCTAATCGGTGCGAACTCGCTTGACTACTATTATGGTCAACTACGCACATCTGCTGATTCATTTAGTTTTACAGCAGGCCAAAATGAACCTGCCCGCCCAGATGTCAGCTATAAAACTGATCTCACTAAAAGCGAAACTGAATATGACTACTACGGTGTATACGCCCAAGATTTAATTACTTTTTCACCACAATGGCAAGTGTCTGTTGGCGGTCGCTTTGATAAGCAAACACGTGAAGGACAAAATAACGAGTCGTTTTTGCCTAAATTCGGCGTACTTTATCACCCGAATGCATCTGCAACTATTTATGCCAGTTATACAGAAGGTTTTGAGCCACAAAACGAAACCATTACTAACGAAGAAGATATCAACTTTGGTATGAAAATAGATGCTATCACCTCTGAACAAAGAGAGCTTGGTATTAAATGGCAGCTATTTGATGAGCGTTTAATGCTTAGCGGTGCTATTTTCGATATAAGTAAAAATGGAACCTTAGTTACAGAACAACTTGAAACACCTATCGGCTCAATTACCACTGAAACAAACCAAGTTGGTGAACAGCGTCATAAAGGTTTTGAAATGGCAGCACAAGGTGCAGCAACTGACCGTTTATTTGTTATGGCATCTGCAATGTATTTAGATGCTAACTATGAAAGAGCGAACGAAAATCTACAAGGTAAACGACCTACCGATGCCCCTAAATGGTCTGCATCACTTTGGACACGCTATGAGTTAAACGACACCATTGCGTTTAATGCCGGTGCTTTTTATGAAGGTGAACGCTTTGCAGATAGCGATAATTCTATTACCAAAGATGCCTATACACGTATAGATGTTGGTGCAACTTATAAGTTTAACATGAGTAACACCGATATAAATCTTCGCCTTAACGTTGAAAATCTATTTGATACTGATTACTTAGGTGGCGGCGGTAATGGTAATGTAACTATTGGCGAAGGCACAAATGTACGCCTGGCAGCTCAATTTAGCTTTTAAGTTATAAACTTATACTTAAAAAGCCCGCACAATAATGATTGTGCGGGCTTTTTAATGCCTATTAAAAACCCTACTACATTCATCTCATCTATTTTTTAAAGCCTTCAAAAAATGCTCTAATGCACGTAATTAAAAAAAGGCTTACTCAATATGAAAAAAATTATTACAGCACTTTTACTAACTAGCAGCTTAACTGCTCATGCAACAAGTGCAGAATTCACCACTAAACAATTACAACAGGTTGATGAAGTGCGCAGTGCTGCGCTTAAAAGCCCTTTAAGCTACGAGCTACTCGAATCACTCACAACAGAAGTGGGTCCTCGCCTACCCGGCACTGAAAACGATAAAAAAGCAGTTGCGTGGGCTAAAGCTAAATTTAAGGAATTGGGTTTTGATAAAGTATGGCTTGAAGAGGCAGCCTTTCCAAATTGGCGCCGTTACAGCGAAAGCGGAAAAATACTCACCCCAAGTGAGCAACCTCTGCATTTAACTGCGTTAGGTAACAGTGTAAGCACACCTAAAGATGGTATTAGCGCACCGGTTGTACTGTTTGAAACATTGGATGAGCTAATTGCAGCACCAGCAAATAGTTTAAAAGGTAAGATTGCCTATATTAATTATCGAATGAATCGCCATATTGATGGCAACGGTTATGGCCCTGCTGTAAAAGCACGTGGCACAGGTGCCGTTGAGGCCGCGAAAAAAGGCGCGGTTGCTTACATGATGCGCTCAGTGAGTACAGCTCACCACCGTTTTGCTCACACAGGAGGCAGCCACTATAAAGAAGGCGTTAAAAAAATACCCAACGTCACCATTGCCAACCCTGATGCCGATCAAATAGCGCGCTTAGTGGCTTTAAACAAAAAGGTAACAGTTAATATAAATGTACAAACACAAAGCCTAGGAGAAGGCACAAGCTATAACGTTATAGGCCAATTTAATGGCACCGAAAACCCAGAACAATATGTGTTAATTGGTGGCCACCTAGACTCATGGGATTTAGGCACTGGCGCATTAGATGATGGTGCAGGTGTTGCGCTAACAATGGCAGCGGCTAAACACATTAGCGATGTTAAACGCCCTAAACGCAGTATTCGCGTTGTGCTTTTTGCAGCAGAAGAACTTGGCCTTTGGGGAGCAAAAGCTTACTTTGCACAACATAAAAACGATTTACATAATATAGTTGCAGCTGCTGAGTCGGACTTTGGCGCCGATGTAGTATATGGTTTTGAGTCGAATGTAGATGCAGCTTCACTACCAGTAGTACGTGCTATAGCAAAAGAACTGGCGCCATTAAACATTGAGTACATTGGTAAAAACCAAGCCAACGGCGGGCCGGATTTAATTCCATTTAAAAAAGCGGTGTCGGCACCTATATTTGAGTTAGCTCAAGATGGCACAGATTACTTTGATTACCATCACACAGCTGATGACACGCTCGATAAAGTAACACCTGCTAAACTGCGCCAAAATACCGCTGCGTACGCTGTGTTTGCGCTAATGGCCGCCGATGCAAAAACCACTATTAAGCCTAAAGCAGACACAAAATAATAACTGACATACTTACTTACAGTTTGTCGCTTTGCTAAACGCACTCCTTGTTTTACCTTTATATAAATAAAACAAAACAAGGAGTGTGTAGGTATGTTGCTTTTCAATACGAGTCAGTCATTTCCTTATTTTGCAAAAACGCAGTGCTGCCCTAATTGCCATAGCCGCGCCTATCATCTAATAAACCAAAGTCGTTTTTTACGCTTTACGGTTATTCCTGTTATACCTTTAGCGCTAAACTATAAATACGAATGCTATCAATGCGGCCATAATGCGCCTGTAAAGTTAAAGCAGTTACCTGTTTTTGAAATTGTCACTCTTCCTAAATACTTTATAGGGGTATTTTTAGCGTTATGGGTGGGGCTGTTTTTTTACCAACAACACGCTGCAGCGCAAGCGCAAAAGCAACGCTACTTAACGAATCCTAAAGCGTACGACACGTATTTAGTACACGCCGATAAATTTACTCATGAGCCATGGACACTGACTAACTTAAAAGTTGCGCAAGTTTTAAGTTTTGACGAGCAGTTTATAACTTTTCAGGTAAGTAATTACAGTTATAAGCGTAACAACGGCATTACGACTGCGATGCGTACCAGCTTATTAGTACAAAGAGGTTACTTCTCAGCTGACAAAATTACTTTGCCTCGTAGCGAAGTAAAAAGACTTTACAACGACGGGGTGATTTACGACGTACTGCGCCCCTCGGCAAATAGTTTATATGGTGGGTTTGTTATGTTTCCGCCAAAACCTAAACCGCTATATAAAGGTTTAAAGCTCGACAAAAATAACCAACAAGGCATTACGTATTTTAAAAACGGACAGTATAGCGATGCGCTTGAGAGTTTTACTATTGCCGCAAATGCAGGCTCGCAATGGGGGCAGCTAAATCTTGCGCAAATGTATCGAGATGGCCAAGGCGTAACTAAAAATATAAAAACAGCAAAGCATTGGTACGAGCATGCAATAGCGCAAGGTAATAGTAAAGCGAAAATAGAATTAGAAGAAATGTGTGATAAAGCAAACTGCAAATAAAAAATGGCCAGTTTTACTGGCCATTTTCAATCTTCGCTTATAATTAGAAAGTCATATGCTCATCTAAAAAGTTTAGTACCTGCTTGTAGTAGCGCGTTCTGTGCTCAGCTTTATAAAAGCCATGCCCTTCATCTTCAAGTAACTCGTATATGTAAGGGTGGTTTTCTTTTTTTAGTGCTGCAACTAAAGACTCAGCTTGCTCAATTGGTGCTCTCTCATCCTGCCCACCATGTACAATTAAAACGGGTGCTTTAAGCTTGTCTATGTTGTAACTAGGTGAAAAACGCTTTAACTGTGCTTCATCAGTACCAAGCGCGCTTTTAAGATAGCGCTGTCCACGGTCACGTTCAGAGATATCACCTTCTTCAAACATTAGCGGTAAATCGTACACCCCAACGACACCAATAGCACACTGAAACATATCAGGTTCTAAAATTGCACTTTGTAATGCCGAATAACCACCAAAACTTGCGCCCATTATACAAATATTATCTTTATTTACAGTACCTTGCTCTATTAAATGTTTTACACCGTCAATAATGTCGTATTGTATTTCAGCACCCCATTTTTTATGTCCAGCATGTTCAAAGTTGCGACCAAAGCCACCAGAGCCTCTAAAGTTAACTTTTAGTACGGCAATGCCTCTACTGGCTAATAGTTGAGCTTCGCTCTCATAGCCCCACCAATCTCTTGGTCCATGAGGCCCACCGTGAGGCATAACAACTAAAGGTAAGTTTTTTTCATTAGTATTATTAGGGATGGTTAAATACCCGTATATTGTTAAGCCATCACGCGCTTTATAATTTACAGGTTTGGTTATTGCCATTTCACTTGGCTTGATCCAGCTTTTAGTCGCAAATAAAAAGCGCAAGCTATTCTTTTTGGCGTCATACAAGTAATAACTGCCAGGGTTGGTATCACTTGACGCAAATATAATACTCTTCTCGCCATCTTCAGTGCTACTAACAAGCTGCACTTGCTGACCTTGAAGCGATTGTATTAATGCCTTTAAGCGCTCACTTTTATGAGAATTATTTATAAAGGTATAAGCTGGATAACCAAGCTCATTTTCAATTGCGAATAACTCTTTAGAAACTTCATCTACCCACACTTTTTTTGGAGAAACGTGCTGTTCTTTATGTAAAAGTTCAAACTTTTTGCTCTCTAAGTTTAGTTTGTAAAGCCCTTTTGCTTCGCCACTTTCTGACGCTGTAACATAAACAGATGTGCCCGTACTATCAAACGCATGAAGACTAATATCAGTGTATTTTAGCTCTCCTAAATCAAGCTGTTGCCATTCACCACCGGACTTTTCTCGCGTATAAATTTTTTGGTTAATGTAATCATCGTTTGAAACAGCAACACGCACATTTCCATCATGATCCGTTAAAAAGCCTGCCATTCTTGATGGTGACCTAGAAACTCTTTTTCGTTTTCCGCTGTAAATATCAACTTCATAAACGATTGTATGCGGCTCATTTGATGCGTTCCATGGGAAGGTTAGGATCAGCATTTTACGTCTATCATGAATAAGCGGGTCTAGTACATAAGAAGTGCCGAGTATAGGTGTCGCTTTTTTGATGCGGGTACCCGTTTGCATTTCACCTTGGTAACCCACTAGGTATTTGCCTTGGCTACCATCAGCATTTATACCAAAAAGCTCACCATGATATTCGGGATGGTCTTTCCAACCTTTAATGTACTCTTTGGCCAATACAATTCTTTCATTGTTTACCCAGTAATAATTGCCAACTTGGGCATTATTAGGGAATTTTATTGCATGGCTTACTTTAAATGTATCTGTGGTTAGCACCATTAATACATTTTTTCCTTCAGGGCGAGTAATTACAGCTAAATATTTTCCATCAGGTGAAATTTTCACACCTGCAAACTCTATATCTTTACTAAAACTTTCTATCGGTACCAAGTCATTACTTGCTGTAGTATGAGAGCTAAAAATACTGACCAGCAATAGTGTCAAACAAGCCAAAAACTTATTCATTAAAGTTCCTTTTATTTATTTTTTTATTAAGCTTTTATGTTACATACTTTTAACAAAAATATACACTATGCTTTCCCCTTTTATGTAAATAGGCGTAAATTAATAGCGTTATAAATCTAGTGCTTAGTGTTAGCAAATTTACTCCAAACTAAATGCAGGATAACAATGCATAGCCCCGCGACTACCCCTAGTAATCCGTCAAATATAAGGGGGGCTAATGTTTCGCCAGTGCCATTTAGTAACGACTTACCTATATTTGTTACTTCTAATTGCCAATGATGTAGTAGCTCAATACCATGGGATAAAATGCCACCACCGACTAAAAACATGGCCACCGTGCCAGCAAAGGCTAAAAATTGCATAAGCCTTGGCGCTGCAGCTAATAAGCCTTTACCAAGCCACTCTTTAAATTTATTAGCCGACGCCTTTGATTGATTGAGCAAATACAATCCCGCGTCATCAAGCTTTACAATACCGGCTACGAGCCCGTATACACCTATGGTCATTAAAACGGCTATAACACATAATACAAGTGCCTGATTTACGAGCGAGGCACCTGCAACCGTTCCTAAGGTGATCACTATAATTTCGGCTGAGAGAATAAAGTCGGTACGTATAGCTCCCTTTACTTTTTGCTTTTCATACTCAACTAAATCAAGTTTCTCACCTTCGTTTGTTACTTCTTCATGATGAGGTAAAAACTTAGCAAATACTTTTTCAGCACCTTCAAAACATAAAAATAAGCCACCGATTATTAGCAGTGGGGTTATCAGCCAAGGCAGCCATACACTTATGAGCAATGCAGCGGGTACCAAAATAGCTTTATTTAAAAATGAGCCTTTTGCCACCGCCCAAACCACGGGTAATTCGCGGTCGGCTGTAACCCCTGTCACTTGTTGAGCATTAAGTGCTAAGTCATCACCCAGTACACCGGCTGTTTTTTTAGTGGCGACTTTACTCATCGTGGCAATGTCATCAAGTAAGGTGGTTATATCATCAAGTAATGTTAAAAGGTTAATGCCTGCCATGTTGCTTCCTAGCTAAAAAATAATGCTATCAACATAGCTTAATCCGTAATTTTCACCAACGGTTAATTTTGCTTTGTTATGCTGATTGGACGCACTGATTTTTATCAATGGCAAACTTACTTAGGGGGTATTAATGAAAGCATTAGTGGTTATTTTTACAAGCATGCTGATTTTATCAGCCTGTAGTGATGAGCCTAAAAGTACCCACTATTTATGCAACGATCGCGTAGTAGAATTAGCCCACCAAGGAGCGCGGGCAACACTTACTTTAAATCAGCAAACATATACACTTAATAAAGAGCCTAGCGCATCAGGGGTAAAGTATATTAATGAGCGAGTGTTATTTTGGTCTAAAGCCGATGAAGCGATGTTGATTGTTTCAGGTAATAAATACCACTGCCAACAACAAGCAGACGCTTTATAATTTTGTCCTTCGCGATTTAAACTTTTTCTTTTTTCTCCTCGTAATAAATAACCTGTTTTTATACTATCAGACCCTTAACAACTGCACATGCATTTGTTGTTTAGTTGGGTATAATACTTTCACTTTTTGCTTAGTAGCGGCCTACCATGAAATATAAAGATTTACGTGATTTTATCGATTTGCTTGAAAAAAAAGGCGAACTTAAACGTATTACTCAAGAAATCGACCCGTATCTTGAAATGACCGAAATAGCCGACCGTACATTACGTGCTAAAGGCCCCGCATTATTGTTCGAAAACCCAAAAGGTCACAGTATGCCTGTGCTTGCAAACTTATTTGGTACGCCTAAGCGCGTTGCTATGGGCATGGGTCAAGAAGATGTAAGCGAGCTGCGTGAAGTTGGCAAGCTACTCGCTTTTTTAAAAGAGCCTGAGCCACCAAAAGGGATTAAAGAAGCACTAGGGCAAATTCCGGTATTTAAACAAGTACTCAATATGCCGGCTAAAGAAGTTAAAAAAGCACCATGCCAACAGATTGTTTTAGAAGGTGACGATGTAGATTTAACTAAGCTGCCTATACAACATTGTTGGCCTGGCGATGCCGCACCTCTTATTACTTGGGGTTTAACTGTTACCAAAGGGCCTTATAAAAAGCGCCAAAATTTGGGTATTTACCGCCAGCAGCTATTAGGTAAAAATAAAATCATTATGCGTTGGTTATCGCATCGCGGTGGCGCGCTCGATTTTCAAGAATGGTGCAAAGAAAACCCCGGCGAACCGTATCCAGTTTCGGTTGCATTAGGGGCTGATCCTGCCACTATTTTAGGTGCCGTTACACCTGTGCCAGACACGTTAAGCGAATATGCCTTTGCGGGCTTGCTGCGTGGTAGTAAAACGGAGGTTGTAAAGTCTATTTCAAATGACTTACAAGTTCCTGCCAGTGCCGAAATAGTACTTGAAGGCTACATTATGCCAGGCGAAATGGCGCCCGAAGGACCCTATGGTGACCACACTGGTTATTACAACGAAGTTGATGATTTTCCTGTAATGACAGTAACCCATTTAACTCACCGTAAAAACCCAATTTATCACAGTACATTTACTGGTCGTCCGCCTGATGAGCCGGCAATTTTAGGCGTGGCATTAAATGAAGTGTTTGTGCCTATATTGCAAAAGCAGTTTCCAGAAATCGTCGACTTTTACTTGCCACCCGAAGGCTGCTCTTACCGTATGGCCGTGGTAACCATGAAAAAACAATACCCAGGCCATGCTAAGCGCGTAATGATGGGCGTATGGTCGTTTTTACGTCAGTTTATGTACACTAAGTTTGTTATTGTTTGCGATGATGATGTAAATGCTCGTGACTGGAACGATGTTATTTGGGCCATTACTACCCGTATGGACCCTGCACGCGACACCACATTAATTGAAAACACGCCAATAGATTACCTCGATTTTGCCTCGCCTGTATCTGGGCTTGGCTCCAAAATGGGCATGGATGCAACCAATAAATGGCCAGGTGAGACCGACCGCGAATGGGGCGAGCCAATAGTTATGGATAAAGCAACAAAAGAACGTGTTGACGAAATTTGGCAGAGTCTCGATATACTTTAAGCACGCCTACTGAATATAAACAGGCTATAAAATAACCCCGCAGGTATGTTAATATTGCCCCACTTAACTGCATATCTGCGTAAACGCTGCTAAAAGGTAAAAAATGCAAACATTAAAAGCTGAAGTTGTTGCCATCAGCCCACTTACAGAATTTGTTCATAAAGTAATTTTAAAGCCTCAACAACCTGTTACGTTTGAAGCTGGCCAGTACATGCAACTTGTACTTGGTGAAAAAGACAAGCGCGCTTTTTCGATTGCAAGCCGTCCATCGCAATGTGATGAAATAGAGCTTCATATTGGCGCATCTAAAGCTGATTCGTACGCAATGCAATCACTTGAGCATTTGCGTAATGCGCATCAAAATAACACGCTGGTTGATATTGAAGCCGGCCTTGGTGTGTCGCAACTACGTTTACAATGTCAGCGCCCTATTATTTTATTGGCTGGCGGCACGGGGTTTTCTTACGCAAAATCAATGGCTGATCATTTAGCTGAAATTAACTGCGACCGCCCAGTATTATTTTACTGGGGTGTTAAAGAAGAGTCAGCGTTGTATGCTCACAGCGAAATGCAAGCATGGGCAGAAAGTAACGAGCACTTTAAATTTATTCCTGTTGTAGAAAACCCATCTGCTAATTGGCAAGGTCATACTGGGTTTGTACACAAAGCAGTAATGCAAGATATTGTGTCGCTAGAACCGTACGACATATACATGGCTGGTCGCTTTGACATGATTGGCATTGTTCGTGATGACTTTATTGCTCACGGTGCTGTTCGCGAAAACATGTATGCAGATGCATTCGCGTTTATAAAATAAATTTTATTCTTACTACAAAGGCGCCCATGGCGCCTTTATTATTTCTATCAAATTTAAGCTATTAATTGGTATAGCCTATTGCTTTAATCAGTATAAACAATTTCCTAAATTCCTATCTATAAACCATACTTTGTACAGAACATCAGCGGGAGAGACCCAAATGTTAAATACAAAAGTAAAAGATTTTATGCAACGCAAGTTGCCACACATTACCCCAAATACTGAAATGACCACCGCGATTAGTGAACTACAAAAGTTTAAGTTACTAGGTGCGCCCGTATTTGACGACAATAAATCATTGGTTGGTTTTATATCTGAGCAAGAGCTTTTAAAGCCATTAATGCAAAGCAGCTATTTTTGCGATGGTGTTGTAAAAGTTTCACAGCTTATGCAAACAGAGGTTGTAACCGTTAATGCCGACACCAATATAATCGAGCTTGCTGAGCAAATGAAAACAGGAAAGCCTAAAAACTACCCCGTCGTTGAGGGGGATACCGTAATAGGCCTCATTGGCCGAAGCGATATATTAAAGGCACTTTTTGATAATTACGTGAGCTGCCAAACAAAAGTAAGCTAACAAAAAAATGCCGCAAATAAGCGGCATTTTTTGTATTAAGCGTGTTTAACGTGCTGCAGCAAGTGCGGTTAACGCGGCTTTATCGCTGTCGCTTAAAAATGCAATTTCTAGGGCATTTGCTTGTGCCTTTTGCATATCGGCTTGAGTTAAGCCTGCCTTTGGCGCAGCCACTACGTACTCATGCTCAATCTCAATCCCCTCTACAGCAGGATCGTCGGTATTAATACATGCTAAAATACCGTGATCTAAAAACTGTTTAAGGGGGTGTTTAGCTAAATCGTTTACAGTACTGGTTTGAATATTGCTGGTTAGGCACGACTCAATACCAATGCGGTTATCGCGCAGGTAGTCCATTAGTTTAGGGTCTTCGATTGCTTTTACCCCATGACCTATACGGCTTGCACCTAATTCATTAATGGCTTGCCAAATACTTGCAGCGCCGAGCGCTTCACCGGCATGAATGGTAGCGGCTAGGTATGCGTCTCTTACTTGCTTAAATTGTTCGATAAAAAGCTCACCCGGGAAACCAATTTCATCTCCGGCTAAATCAATCGCCACTAAATCATTTTTAAAGGCAAGTAATGCGTCAAGCTCCTGCTGACACGTTTTAACCCCGTAAGTACGCGACATAATACCAATTAAGTTTGCTTTAATATTGGCGCCTTGAGTCGCCGATTTTATACCGTCAACCACGGCCTCTACCACCCCTTGCGGGTGTAAGCCTTGGCTTTGTGCCATATAATATGGGCTAAAGCGAAGCTCTACATAATCAAGTCCTTGGGCTTGCGCATCTTCTATGTTTTCAACTGCAATGCGTCTACAAGCGTCGTAATCGCCCAGTACCGTGACCCCCCAGTCGAGCTTTTGCAAAAATGCCATTAAATCAGGTTCAGGATCAATAACTTGCACATGAGGGATAAGCGCCTCTACGTTATCAGCGGGTAGCGTAATATTAAACTGTTGACCAAGCTCTAGTATGGTTTGCGCACGTACATTGCCATCTAAATGGCGATGAATGTCTAGCAGAGGTAATTTTTTATTTATCATAATAGCGACTCGGTTAGGTTAAAATTGCGCGCATGATACGCAGGTACAGTTATTTTTCAAGTGTAGAGCAGTTAAAGTAAATATTAGCGGTCATATGTCTGCTTTTTACTCAAAAAGTGAACAAAATTAGGTTTTTGTTCACTTATTTTGATGCGCTAGGTGATGCCAGAGTGTTTTAAATAAAGTATTTGCTTCAATAGGTTTAGTAATATAATTATCCATACCACTGGCCACTGCTTTTTTAACATCGTCATCGTGAGCATTAGCAGATAAGCCTATGATAGGTAGGTCAAACAAACCTAGCTCATTACGAATAACTCGCGTGGCTTCAAGGCCATCCATTTTTGGCATTTGTATATCCATAAGCACAATGTCGTAGGTATGCTCTGTCAGTTTTTCAATCGCCTCAAAGCCATCATTGGCAATATCAGCAATACACCCTTTGGTTTTTAAAATAGCACTCGCGACGTGCTGATTTAATGGATTATCTTCAACAAGTAATAATTTATAATCTGCAAAAGAAAGCGTACTAACATCTATTTCATCATATTGTTGCTTTATTTGCTCAGCCTTTGGCAACGGCGAATAAATCGGTAAGCTAAAAGTAAATGTAGAGCCGTGCCCCTCTTGGCTTATTAAATCAATTTCTCCGCCCATCAACTGCACAAGCTTCTTGCATATACTTAAACCTAACCCGGTGCCGCCATATTGACGCGAGGTAGAACTATCTGCTTGTGCAAATGGTTTAAAGAGCTGTTTTTGCGCCTCTTCACTGATTCCAATTCCGGTATCATTAACGCTAAAGTAGGTCATTTTTTTAGACTGCCACACCTTGAGTGTAATGCTGCCTTTGGCTGTAAATTTAATGGCATTATTGATTAGATTTAGCAAAACTTGCTTTAAGCGTATTGGGTCGGTGTTGATAACCAAGTTGCTAGATTTATCGTAATCAAGCATAAACTCTAGCGACTTGGCATCGATATCAAATTGCAGTAAATTGGCCACTTCTTCACACACGGCACCTACACTTATAGGCTCTTGAATTAAATCGAGCTTCCCTGCTTCCATTTTTGAAAAATCAAGTACATCATTAAGTACTCTTAGCAATACGCCCAGTGCCCCATCTGCTTGCTCTATATAACTGCGTGCTTGCTGCCAATCATTTTGTTGTAGGGCTAAATAATGCAGCCCTTTAATGCCATTAATAGGCGTGCGAACTTCGTGGCTCATATTCGCTAAAAACTGGCTTTTTATTTCATTGGCTTCATCGGCCTTTTGCTTTTCTAAGCGTAAAATTTTAGTTTGCTTCGCTACTTGCTCACGTATACGAATATTGGTACCCGTTACCGATATTAAAAAGGTAATAAGCAGCCAAACAAATAACATGCCGGCTATTTGCGCAAGCCAGTAAACTAGCCATGACTCTCGTTGCATTGGCTGATGCAGTTCCACCTGCCATACTCGCTTACCTACCAATAACTTGTAGTCTTTTAACGGCAATAGTTGCTGGTGTTCAGCAATAAATATAGGTTGTGCATTATTCTCTGTTGTCGTGTCTGTAAAGCTCACTGCAACACCGTTGTTATGATCAAATAACACTGCGTTTGATAGCCTCTCTAAACTAACCACGGCGACCACAAAACCTTTAAAATCGTCTTCGGTAATATTGTTGCCAAACACCGGATGAAAAAACAACACGCCGCGCTCAGCTTCGTTTTGCACTAAATTTATTGGCTCACTAATCACCAACTCATTTAACACTTTTGCTTTTATTAATGCAGATCGCCTTACCTCATTTGAGGCAAGATCAAAACCAATTACATCTTCATTTCCCGATAAAGGGTGTGCGTATTGTACGGGGTAATAAAAATCTCGTGGGAGAGCGGCCTGCCAACTGCCATCTTTTGCTCTTTCTTTTAAGTTATATTTAGCAAGCTCTGTGTTGTTATTAGCCTCTATATACTGAGCTAAGTTTTCACTTGGTAAGTAGGGCACCCACTCAAATGCTAAAATTTCTTCGCTGTAACTAAGCTGCTTAGACGTAAATTGCTTAAATTCAGTAAAGCTCACATCGTCACTACTAGAAAAAAAGGTTGCCAGTAAGGCGAGGTGTGCTGTTATTTCGTTAATTTTATTGTTGATAGCATCTTGCGTGGCTAATATTTTAAGCTCTTCTTTTTGAATGTTTTTTTCTTTTTTTACACTGGCCGCGCCATAAAAGCTAATACTTATAACCATATAAATTAACAGTGAGGGTAGTATAACTTGTAGGCGATAATTTACCTGTGAATAGTTAAATGCAGCTAGCATAAGCGGAGTAAAAACAAGCACCCCAATACTGTCGCCTATCCACCACGCTATAAACGTATCCCAACCCGCTTGAGACACAATAACGCCATTAAAAATTAATAAGCTGGTGCCTACACCTGCAGCTATAAAACAGCACAACGGGCCGGCAACAACGAGGCTTTGAATACAGTGTTTTAAAGAAGATAAGTCCAGTGGTGCTTTAATCACTTTAGTGACCAATTGGCTACCTACCCATGCTTGTAAAGTAGCAGCCAAGGTAACAGCCGCAGCATGCATAAATACACTTAATTGAAATATCGCTGAGGCGTTTTCTAAATGAATTATGTTAGTAAAAAAAGCCCCTAAAACAATACCTAGTAAGCTCTTTCTGCCCCAAATTAAAAAGCCAGCAAGCGCAATTCCCGAAGGCGGCCACACAGCTACGGCATAACCATCGATTGCCAATAATAAGTTGCTAAAATATCCGGTAAAAAAGTAAGCGCACGCTAAACTTACAGTGACAATGAAAAAGTGTTTCAACCCAATGCTCCCGAATATCAAAGCTGCAAAAGTATAAGTGTAGCCTTTATTGATACAAAACGAGTGCTTTATCGGCTTGTGCAGTATTTTTATAGCTTAGCGCTGCTTGCTGAGCAAATTGCTTTTTGTTTTTGATATTTAAGGCTTTATCAAAAACCTTTGCAGCTAACTCATAATCACCTTGGACATTGGCTAAACATGCAAGCGAGAGTAATAATGCGTTGTTCGCATCATCTTTTTTCAGGCGCTCTTGAATACTACTTTGAAGCTTTACAGCCTCTGCCGAAGTAGCGTTACTTAATATATTGGCAAGTAAGGCATGCTGCTCTTCATGCTTCACCATTTTAATTAAGTCGCTTTCAATCACACTTAACTGGCCTACTTTAGCCATTTGCATTAAGTAAGCTGTATTAGCATGAGCTTGTAGCTTTTTAGGAAGTTGTTTATATTTTTCAGTGATTTTATCGTTAGCTTGTGCATTAAAATAGGCATTAAACAGCTGCGTCCACTGCGTATCGTTAAGGACTTTTTTGCGAAGTAAACGCGGTAAAAAGTCTTCAAGCGCGCTAAAGTGTTGTTGCTGCACAAGTATTTCGGCGTATAGTTTAAGCTCAAGTGGTGTCGCTTTTTTTGAATTTGCGTTAGCGCGCATTTGCGATTCTATTGCACTGCTATCGCCACTGGCTATCCAAAGTTTAGCTACGTTAAGCTGCTGCTCTGGGCTAATTTCAAATAAGCGCTCTAGTGCTTTGTCAGTTTGGTTATTAGCAAGCGCCGCCTTTGCTAATAGCGCTAAGCGAATATCTTCAAATTTACTCGGTACACTATTACCTGATAACGTTTGCTCTACAAGCTCGTAATCATCGTTTATTGCACTCCATAAGGCTTGCTCTATAGCGGCGTGTTTACGCTCTTCACTGCGTGCAAAAAAACCATGCTTAGTATTATGGTAAATCGACAATAAATAGCGCACTAATTTGTAAGTTAAATATAAAACAGCTGCGATAATTGCCGCCATAATACAAAACGATACAATCGTGCCTTCAATTGTGGTGTTATTAAACGAGATCAGTACATAGCCTTTTTCATCCAGCACAAATGGCGTAACGGCTAAAACTAAAACAATCGCAACAATTAATACTATAAGCCCTATCATTGCGCCCACTCCTTAACCTGCTGTGTACTTTGTAAGTCTACTTCAGGGTTAAAGTTTAATGGCTCTTTTTCTAGGCTAGTTAGTGCATTTATAACTACTTTAGTGGCTTCGTCATCTTGCTTAAAATACTCATTAACAAGACGCTTTGCCTCACTTATGGCACTAAAATAAATGCTCGCTTGTTTGCTCATTAATGCATCTTGGGCTTGTGTCACATTTAATTTAATACGTTGATTAATTAAGTGACGCTCCTGATCGGTTAACAGTGGCTCTATAGCAACCCCTTCGTGCTGACGAATAGTAATAAAGCTGTCAACTAGCTTATTCCAGCTATTACTTAGGTTTTGCTGCCAATCGCTTACATCTTCGCTTAACGCATTATCGTCAACTTGACTCGCTTCTTCAGGAATATTTACTGCATTAAACGCTAAATTATCAATATTTGTTAAAACACTATTGAGCTTTAAGTAAATGGCTTCTGTAGGAATCGGCTCTAAGCTATCTAATGTTTGAATGTCTTGTGTTATTGCCTGGCGAACCGAAACTGTACCTGGGTGTTCACTCAATAAGGCATCTAAGCGCTTAAGTACAGCGCTGGCACCTTGGTAATCTTTTTCAGCCCACAATTTAAACTCTGCCATACGCTGTAAACTGGTCACCTCTTGCGGGTTGAGCGAAGCGCCTTGCTGCTGAGCTTGTTGCAATGCTGCTTTTAATTGTTGCTGGTTGTTCTCTGCACTTTCATTAAGCGCAGCAGCCACTTTTTGTTCACTGTTGAATAAAGCTTGCTGAAGATTAGATTGCGCCGATTTAAGCGCTTGAAGCTCTTGAGTAAGTCGCTTATTTTGTTCACTCAATTCGTTAACCGCTACATCTTGGGCTTTACCAGCGTTTAACTTTTGGTAAAACTCATAACCAACGCCACTTGCAACAATAAGAGAAATAACAAGCGCAAGAACCGCTATTTTACTTATTTTTTGTTTTTTATTGGCCGTACCCGTTGCATGTGCAGGCTCTTTTTTATTTGAAGGCGCAGCTGGTTTAGCTGGGGTTTTATTATCTGCCGTAACTGGCTTTGACTGTTCGCTCATCTTGCTACCTTGCTGTTTTATGCAGGAAAACATAGCGGTATCGCTTGCCCCTGCGGCAATGTGTATATTAGCCGAGCTTACCTGTTGCTGTTGTAAATAAGCGGCTATACGCTCGCTAGCAACATAAAATCGGCACTGTTGTAACCACTGTAATTGTTGTTCAGTTAGGTTATTAAATATTGCATCTACTGCTGCATTACTGGTTATGACTATACCTTGTACTTTCAGGCTTTGCCAGTGGTCTGTCCAGTTGCTTTCTTCAGCGCTTATTGGCTCACGTTTGTATACCACACAATTATTTAAAAAAGCCCCACGCGCCTTTAAGGTTTTGGCAATATCTGGGCGCCCTGCTTGGCCTTTTACTAATACAATATTACTGCCTTCCACCTCAGCTAAAGACTTAAGCGCTAATAACCCCTCAGAGTCATGCTGCTTGGGTAGTGCAGCTCGTACACCAAACACTTCATAAACAGTATCAGCAGTTTGCTGCCCTACTGCATAATATTGTGCTTTAGTATTTATTGTAGGCTTTAATTGCGCTAGTGCAGTAACGGCATCTTGAGAGATAAAAATAATTTTATCGGCATTAATTAATGGGCTTAGCTCGGTAGAAGAAGGCGTAAGGTAGGATATTTTTAAAACAGGAAACAATGACGCCTGATAACCCGCTTGCTCAAGTTGCTGAGCAAGGGCTGCGCCTTTTCCTTCGGGCCGAGTTATCAGGATATGTGTCATTTATGCGTCTCTATATACTTCTGCTAATATTTTGTCGGCGCCTTGCGCTAATAATTTTTTAGCAAGCTCAACACCAATTGCTTCTGCATCATTTATATGACCGGTTACTTCGTCATGCAAAATTTCACTACCATCTACTGCACCAACTAGTCCGCGTAAATGCACTTGATCACCATCAACTAATGCATACGCGCCAATTGGTACCTGGCAGCCACCTTCTAAATGGCGGTTCATCGCGCGCTCTGCATTTACACGTATACGTGTTTGGGTATGCTCAAGCGGGGCAAGTAAGGCTTTTGTTACTTCATCATCAATACGACACTCAATACCCACAGCACCTTGTCCGTTAGCAGGAAGCGACACCTCAGGCTCAATATAATCAGCAATACGGTCATCCATTTTTAAGCGAAGCAGCCCCGCTGCGGCTAAAATAATTGCATCATACTGGCCATCATCTAGTTTTGCTAAACGGGTATTTACATTACCACGTAAGTCTTTAATGACTAAATCAGGGCGCAGAGCTCTAATTTGGCACTGGCGGCGAAGGCTAGAAGTCCCCACCACAGCACCTTGGGGTAATTCGCTTAAATTAGTATAGTTATTTGATACAAACGCGTCGCGCGGGTCTTCACGCTCACAAATTGTGTGCAGCGCTAAACCTTCTGGAAACTCAACGGGTACATCTTTCATTGAATGGACAGCAATATCGGCACGGCCATCTAACATGGCTTGCTCAAGCTCTTTAACAAACAAGCCTTTACCACCAATCTTAGCAAGCGGTGTATCTAAAATAATATCCCCTTGGGTAGACATAGGGACTAATTCTACGCGTACATCAGCATGAAAATGCTCAAGCTGTGCTTTTACAAATTCAGCCTGCCAAAGCGCTAAAGCACTCTTACGAGTTGCAATGCGTACTAACTTTGTTTTTTCTGTCATAGGGGTATCCAAATAGTTACAGCTAATAGCCACGCTTAATTAGCTAAAATTCTAAATTCTTTTTGAGCAATTAAATTACCTTGCTCATCAACAACATCTACACGCCAATGGCCTGTTTGTGTATTCATAATATTTTTGGTCGAGTACGTTCTGTAGCGCGGCGAGGTAACATTAAGCGAAATCTCAGCCATGGTTTCACCCTCATAAGACCATACATGCTTTACTTGTTGGCCTTGTAGATTTTTAAGCTCACTAAAAAACGAGAGCGACTCTTCAAACTGATTTAAACGGATATCTGCAGCAAATACATTAGTGGGCTCGCGCTTACTTACTTTGCGAGTAAGTACTGCACGGCTAATTTTACCTGTATCAATTTGTGCACCTAACGCAACGCTTGCAATGTGCGCCGTAGATGAAAAACCTTCACTGCTAGTTAGCGAGCCGTCGTCGTTTTCAATATCTGGGAGCTGTTCATTGGGTGATGCGCTTAACTGGGTGTTTGTAAGCGGCCGATTAGCGATAGGCTCAGCGAGTTCGGCATCTGATTGCTCAATAACAGAAACTTGATTGCTTTGAACGTTAGCAATTGGCTCTATATCCGTTTGCTCATTATTGCTTTGCGCTGATAAAGTATCATTATTAACGCTTTCATCCTCAAGCACCGCTGGCGCAACATCTGCTATATCATTCGCTAATATAGGCTCGTTTGGGTGCATTTGCTCATCATTTACACGCACAGCAGGCTCAACATTATCTGCGGCGCCTTCGCTTAAATGTAAATAAGGCGATTGCTCTTTCGCCTGCTCGCCCTGATCGGCATTTACCGAACTCGTTAAGCCATACACAACCGCTGCCGAGGTCATTGCTACCAACATAGAAACACTCGCAATACGACGCCAATGCCACTCGTAGCTTACATTAGGTACACTATTTTGTGGTTCGCGTTTTACATTTGCTTTAATAACTATTTTTTGACTCATATTGACCTCAGCGGTTCCAAATTAGCTTAAACGGGCAATTAACCATTGGCGAATAGCTTGCAGTTCTTCTGCGCAAACCTGATGAGCCATAGGGTATTCTTGCCAGCTTACATCCATGTTATGTGCTGTTAATACTTCAAACGCACTTCTACCCGCACTATGCGGCACTACATTATCTTGGCTACCATGCGCCATAAATACATTTAAATCAGTATGCTTTGCTTCTTGCGCTAGCTTTTCAGGCACGCACATATAAGTAGACAGCGCCATAACACCTGCCAATTTATGCTCAAATCGCGGCGCTAAATGTAAAGACACCACGCCCCCTTGCGAAAAGCCCGCCAAAATAATTTTATTGGCAGGTATACCATTTTCTATTTCTTGATTGATCAGGGCTTGCACTTTTTCGGCTGAATCTCTCACGCCTTGTTCATCGGCACGTTTGTCTAATTCTATAGATTTAATGTCGTACCACGAGCGCATTTCCACGCCACCATTTATGGTGACCGGTTGAATAGGCGCATGCGGAAAAATAAATCGTATGCCAAGCTCACTGGGTAAATTAAGTTGCGGTGCAACCGGAGCAAAGCCATCGCCAGAGTCACCTAAACCATGTAACCAAATCACAGTGGCTTTGTGCTCACCTTGCGCTGGGTATTGTGCAAACTCTAAACTCATAAGCTTGATTGCCACTTAATCTCTTGGCCAGCTTGGCGAGTAGACGCTTGGTTCATAAACTCCCAGAACTCTGCACCTGAGCGGTTATCAATCCATTGCCCATCACGCATTTCAAAATGGTGGCCATTAAATTTAGTTGCAACCCATACTTGATGCAAAGGCGCCTGTTTATTAATTACAATTTTACTTTTATCAGGGAAAATTATTTCTAAAATACCTTCTGCCGACTCATAATCTAAATCTGCTTCACAATCATCAACTTGCTCTTCAATTGTGTACATAAGCGCTTCGGCTAATTGGTGATATTCACTTTCAGTCATTGTAATTTTCCTTTGCAGGCGAGCTGCGTAATATTGGGTACGGTTTATATACAGCTAGTGTAACAGGAATAAAATCATCCGCGAATAGCTGCATTTTTTAGATATTCTGTTACTCTGCGATTATAAAGCCAGCAACCGTATTAATCTAATGAAAGCGACACATACCTTACAATTAAAACGACTATTTATAAGTACTTTACTGCTAGGTGCATTAGCTGGCTGCGGCCAAAGTGGGCCTTTGTATTTACCAGAGCAGCAAACTGAGCAAAACACACCCCCTAATACGGCACAGTCAACGCCTGTAAAAAAAACCAATACAGAGCAAGCGCAGGAGCAATAAATGGATTACTTTAACTACCAAAACAACCAATTATTTGCAGAAGACGTCAGTGTCGCCGCTATTGCTCAGCAATACGGTACGCCTTGTTATGTTTACTCGCGTGCTACATTTGAGCGCCATTTTTTAGCTTTTGCAAATGCCACTAAAAACCATAAAAGCCTAGTGTGCTATGCAGTCAAAGCCAATTCTAATATTGCAGTATTAAATATATTAGCGCGTTTAGGCTCAGGGTTTGACATCGTATCGAAGGGCGAACTGGCACGTGTAATAAAAGCTGGCGGTGATGCCAGTAAAGTGGTGTTTTCTGGTGTAGCTAAAACCGCCGACGAAATTGCTTATGCACTAAAATTAGGTATTAAATGTTTTAATGTCGAGTCGGTCTCAGAGCTTGAGCGTATTTCAGAAGTTGCGTGCGAATTAAATTTGGAAGCACCTATTTCTATTCGCGTAAACCCCGATATAGATGCAAAAACACACCCGTATATTTCTACCGGTTTGAAAGAAAACAAGTTTGGGATTGATATACAAACGGCTGTGAGCGTTTATCAGCATGCGGCGTCTTTACCTGGTTTAAAGGTAACCGGCGTTGATTGCCACATAGGGTCGCAATTAACTGAGGTTAAACCTTTTTTAGAAGCACTTGATAAACTAATCGCTTTAATAGATGAACTCAAGGAAAAAGGAATTGAGCTTACCCATTTAGATATTGGTGGCGGATTGGGCGTGCCTTATAATAATGAGCAACCGCCTCACCCTAGCGAATATGCAGCGCAAGTTACCGAGCGTCTAGCCAATTACAAACACCTTGAACTTATTTTTGAGCCAGGACGCGCTATAGCCGCTAACGCTGGAATTTTAGTAACGCAGGTTGAGTTTATTAAACAAAACCAAGATAAGTTTTTCGCTATTGTCGATGCGGGTATGAACGACATGCTTCGCCCTTCGCTTTATCAGGCATGGCAAAAAATTATTCCTATCTCAGTGCGCAATGACGATACCCCAACACGCAACTTTGATATTGTGGGTCCTGTGTGCGAAACCGGCGACTTTTTAGGGAAAAATCGTGACTTAGCGCTCAAACAAGGCGACTTATTAGCACAACGAAGTGCCGGTGCCTATGGTTTTACCATGAGTTCAAACTACAACTCTCGCCCACGTGTGGCCGAAATAATGGTAGATGGTGAGCAACACCACCTTATTCGCCAACGCGAAACCATCGAGAGCCTTTATCAAGGTGAGAAAATTTTACCATAAACGTTTTTGTTAAGGCGCTGCTCTGTGGCATGATTAGCGCAGAGCAAACCCGAATTAGAGCGCTATGTTAGTTAATTTTTCCAAAATGCACGGCTTAGGCAACGACTTTGTTGTAATTGATAACATTACACAAAATGTATTTTTGTCTCGCGATCAAATAAAAAAACTGGCTGATCGCCACTTTGGTATTGGCTTTGACCAATTACTTATGGTTGAAGCCCCTTATTCCCCTGATCTCGACTTCCATTACCGTATATTTAATGCCGATGGCAATGAAGTAGAACAATGCGGAAATGGCGCACGCTGTTTTGCCCGTTTTGTGCGTATGAAAGGCTTAACTAACAAGCACAAAATTAGTGTTTCGACCAAGTCAGGCAACCTTACGCTATACATAGAAAAAGACGGCCAAGTAACGGTTAACATGGGCCACCCTAATTTTGAGCCTGCTAAAATCCCGCTTAAAGCCAGCAAGCGAGAACTCACTTATATAATAAGAGCGCAAGAACACACTGTGTTTAGTGGCGCCGTGTCTATGGGTAACCCACATTGCGTGCTAGAAGTTGACGATATAGCAACCGCACAAGTTGAGGTGCTTGGCCCACTACTTGAAAACCACGAGCGCTTTCCAAATCGTGCCAATATTGGCTTTATGCAGGTGGTCTCGCAAGATCATATTAAGTTAAGAGTCTGGGAGCGCGGCGTTAGTGAAACCTTAGCGTGTGGTACGGGCGCCTGCGCAGCAATGGTCATTGGTCACATTCAGAGCAAACTTAACACCACGGTACAAGTTGATTTACCCGGTGGCACATTACAAGTGCGTTGGAGCGGCGAAGGTCACCCTGTTCGTATGACCGGCCCTGCCGAGCATGTCTTCGATGGGCAAGTTGCTTTATGAGCGAGCTAACAAAAGAACGCGTTGCTGAGTATTTAGCGCGCCACCCAGATTTTTTATTAGAGCAGCCAGAGCTGCTTGCACAACTTGAGTTACACCACAAAGCGCAAGGGGCTACCTCGCTTGTACATATACAACAGCGCCAGTTACGCGAGCACAATACTCAGTTAAAAAATCAAATACAGAGTATGAGCCAACACGCAACGCAAAATGAGCTAGTGTATCGCTTGTTTAGCCAGTGCCATCGTCAACTGTGGACAAATTACGACTTTAATACGCTTGCCGCAAATTTGCGCAATATTATTTGTACCAGCCCACACATTAGCGAGTGTAGGTTGGTTAAATATAACAACATTTTTGATGAACTTATTGAGCACCGCCTTAGCCAGTTTGGGCACTACTTAGGACGCGTTAATCAGCAAGAGCGTGAGCTATTATTTTGCGAAAACACGCAATCTTCTGCTATTTACTTAATTGGCTGCGTTGAAAAGCCCGTTGCTATATTGGCCTTTGGCAGCCATGATGAAAACCATTTTGAGCCTGCACAAGATAACCTGTTTGTGCTTGATTTTGTGCATGCATTGCAACTTAGGCTATTGGAATTGGCATGAGCGACGAGACGCCTAACACTGAACAATTAAGTGAGCATTGGCGTAACCCCATTCATTTATTTAGTGACTATTTAAAGTACGAAAGACAGTACTCAGAGCACACTGTAAATCAGTATGTTAGCCAGCTAAACTTTGCCGCCCTGTATTTTAGTAAATTATGTGACGACTGGTTTGGCGTACAAGGGGAGCATATTCGCCGCTACAGCATGGCACTTCGCACAAAGCAATTAAGCGGACGCACCATTAGTTTAAAATTAAGCTGCATTCGTAGTTTGTATAAATTTTTAAAGGCCAAAAACGTTGCGCACCACGCGCATTATCATAACCCAGCGCAGGGTATTAAAGGCCCTAAATTTTCAAAGCCTTTACCTAAAAATCTCGACGTTGATCAGATGGCAAGCCTACTGGAAATTAGCGATGATGACCCATTAGCCATACGAGACAAGGCCATGATGGAGCTTATGTATTCATCTGGGTTGCGCATCAGCGAGTTAGTTGGCACCAACTTACGCGATATAAACTCTGCAAATGGCGAAATATTAGTTAAAGGTAAAGGTAACAAAGAACGCCTCATTCCCGTAGGTAGCAAAGCGCTTAAAGCGTTAAAAAATTGGCTCAATATACGGGGGCAATTTGCAATGCCAGACGAAATGGCGGTGTTTTTAAGCAGTAAAAAAAACCGTATTTCGGTTCGCCAAGTTCGCTTACGCATGCAAGAGTGGGGAATAAAACAAGGTATTAGCTCACAAGTGCACCCACATAAACTTCGCCACTCGTTTGCCTCTCATATTTTAGAATCATCTGGCGATTTACGCGCTGTACAAGAACTATTAGGGCACAGTAGTTTGTCGGCTACGCAAGTGTATACACATTTAGATTTTCAGCATTTAGCCAAGGTGTACGACAACACCCATCCGCGCGCTAAAAAACAAACCGATTAGGAATGTAATTATGATTCGATTTAATCGTGCTCTTCGCCCTTTTTCTGTTATGAGCTTTGATTTAGACGACACCCTATATAACAACCACCCAATAATAAAAGCCGCAGTTAAAGCGCAGCAAGATTATTTAAACGCGCTTCCTAGCTACTTAAAACAAGGCCCAAAATACTGGCAACAATGTCGCAACGAGGCCGTAATACAGTTACCAGAGCTTGCTGATAATGTAACTAAATGGCGCCAACATACGCTACGCCTAGCCCTTTCAAAGCTAGGTTTAAGCGATCAAGAAGTAGAGCATCATGCCGATGCAGCCTATAACGCCTTTGCCGATGCCCGCAGCAAAGTAGTGGTAACCGACGACGTACTAAAGCTGCTAGATAACTTAGCCCAGCATTTTACGCTGGTTGCAATAACCAATGGTAATGTGGAAATAGAACGCTTTAATTTACGCGATAAATTTGCGCTAGTATTGCAAGCCGGCATGCACGGTAAAGCCAAGCCCCACGCTACACTGTTTGATAAAGCCGCCGCGCACTTAAACGTAGCTAAAAGTGAAATTTTACATATTGGCGATAGCCTAGATACCGACGTACAAGGTGCTAATAATGCTGGCTGCCAATCGGTTTGGTTAAACGACCAAGGCACGAATTATAACTACAAAGGCCTTGCCGATGTTGAAATTGCGAATATTCATGCCTTAGCGCACTTTATCAAATAGCCTAAATACAACTAAGAGGTTGCAATGAGCCATTATACCAAGCTAATTACCTTGCTATTAATAGGCTCTATTAGCCTAAACGCTTATTTATTGTGGCCAGAAAAACAGCCCACGGTAAGCGCACAAAATACCAAACCTGCAGACCTAGTTAAAACGCCAAAAAGTAATCTACTCAATCAAGCTCAACAGCAATTTAAGCTACACAAATTTGACGATGCGCTAAAGACATATCAGCAACTAAAGCAACACTCGCCCACACTTGCTCGCACTCTTTACGCTTCGTGGCTCTTGCAATTAAAAACATGGCTAAATACTAACTTATTTCTTAGCGAGCCATTGTTAAACGCACTATTAGATCAAGACCCTTACAATACAGAGCTACTTACATTGCATGTCGATTACTTAATAAATAGTGGGCAAATACAAAATGCAATTATTGCCTTATTTGAACTATACCCGTTGTTAAATGAGCAACAGCAAAGCGCTGCAAATACGCGGTTGGAAAATCTGACTAAAAACGAGCTTCATAGTTTAAGTGAGCAACAAAACTGGCAAACAATTATTGAACAAACTCAAATTTGGCTCGACTATCAAAACGACAACAGTCATTTTTTATACGCACTCGCGCATGCTTATTATCAACTCCAAGACTTTATTAGCGCCTTAACAACTATTGAGCGTATGCCATCACAACACCCTTTACAAAACGAAGTCGCTGATTTACAAGCGATGATAGATAAAGCTCAATCACAAGATGACTTTATTGCGCTTACCCCCTACGGCGCACATTACACAATTAGCGCTGAGCTAAATGAATCAATCCAAACAGAACTAATGCTAGATACTGGTGCAAGTGTTACCTCGCTATCAAGCGACATAATCGAGCAGCTTTCACCCAGGCCACTTTATTTAGGCGATGTAACCGTAAACACGGCGAATGGGCAAATTAGCGTAAAGCGCTACCAAATTGAGTCGTTTAAAGTAGGGATGCAAATTATTTACGGTTTTGAAGTGCTCGGTATTGAAAACATCCGCGGCCAAGGTTTGTTAGGAATGAACTTTTTATCTAGATATAAATTTAATATAAATCAGCAAACAGATGAGTTAGAGTTGAGTGCTAAATAAACAAAAAATAATAAAAGGAAGTTTATGCGTACTCTACTATGTACACTACTTTGTTTTTGGCAATGTACTGCTCAGGCAACAAATTATTTTGTACAAGACAAAAGTTGTGAGGCTATTTCACCCGAAATAGAAATAAGCCTTAGCGCTACACTGAGAGATTTAGATAACCATCAAAGAAAAAGACAAAACCTTAGACAAAAAGCACTCAATAAATATACCGCACAGTATAAACAACAATATGAACAACTATATGTAGAGGAGCACTTTACTACCCAAAGCAGCCACTCTGCTGAAACCCCCACAATAAGTAGAGCCAAAAAAAAATTACACTACCTTATTAAGCTCACCCCTTCAAAAAACTGTAATCAGCAAGTCGCTATGACTAGCGAGCTATTTATTTCAGGCATGCACAAACGCAGCTTATCAACTACCATTGAGGGGAATGCAATGGAAGTCACTTTAGACATAAACAACGCCCCTAAGTTTACTCAATTTAACAATCCCCTTATCACCCCAACCAACTTTTTTGGCCTTCAACTTGGCAGTAGCTATGAGCAAGTATTAGCGACTCTGGGACTCGCTAGTTTATCGCTAAGCGATAAAAATAATGCAATACTTGTATATGGAAGAAATCATGCCTTTCACTTTAAAAATAATGTATTTATAGGTTACCAGTTCCATGAAATGCTACTACCTATGGTGATAAATAATGAGCTTTCTCTAGCAAATGAAAAGCTACAAATAAGTACCGGCACAGAGCAGACTATTTCTCTTGATACAAATTTAACTCAACAGGCCATAAATAAATTAAAAAACAGTTTTGATGAAATAGAAACTGCATCTTACAAGGTGTCAATTGACAAGTCAGAGCAAAGAGTTGTCGGTATATCTCACGGCGAGATAATTAAGAACATAGAGAACACGACCCAATGCTATAACGGCTCCATGTTGGCCGATGAATACTTAAAAAAACACGAAAATAGTAAAACGCTTAAAGTGGTTAATGAAGATCATGACAATATAATTATTACTCCTTGTTATGAGTTTATATATGAAGGCAACGGCTACATTTCTAAATTAAAGCTTGTAGAGCCTTTTTCAACCGCAAATATTAAACTCGCTGCATTAGCTGGCTATATTAACCAAAGTAAACAGTGGAGCCTAACAGGCATAAATTACAACGACCCCGTTTCAAACCTTGCTAAGTTGGGCAATTACGACGAGTTTTTTGACTCAGCAGAGTTTACCTCTGAACACTGGGACGGTTATTTTTATATTTATGACGGAAAGCTTTTAAGCGCAGAGCTTACAAGCAACGACTATTAATTTTTCTCTTTGAATCTTCTGTTAGAAAAGGGCAAACATGTTATTAAACGATTTTTTACAGCAACTTGCAGGCAACTCTAAAAGCATACAATTTAGCGATACCATGGCGGTGATAGAAGCTAATTACGATTTTACTGCGTGTGGATTTAATAACCACGGCTTACTTAGCTCAGCAAGTGAAAACAACGGTTCATGTAAAATTTTTGCGTTTGCTAAATTAAACGATTTAAGCAAACAAAATACCTTAGATTGTTTTGGTAAGTTTTACCGCGAAGACGTACTACAAAACCCTAAAGGCGATGACCACATGAACATTCGTACATTTATGTTAGCGCCAGAAACGACGCCATTTTTAGGCCTGAGCTTTGATGGTGAGCCGCTAAAAGCAAAGTAATATAAACAGCTCAATTAAAGCGTTTTTTCCATAAAATAACGCGTACCAGAATGCGGGTAGTTGTTAAGCTGATACTTAACCACATGTCCGCGTTTTTCATAAAATGGCTTGGCCTGAAAATCAAGCGTGTCGAGCTGTGCAATGTTGGCACCAAGCTCAATAGCTGCAAGTTCAAGCGCATTTAAAAGCTTGCCAGCTAACCCCTTGCCCCGAGCAGTATCGCTACACCAAAGCCAGTTAATCATTAGCCAATTACCAAACACGGAACCACTCACGCCGACAATTAAACAGCCTTTTTCATCTACAAATTTATAACCTAATGGGACTCTTTGCGCATCAAAATGCTGAGCATTAAATTCAACTATTTTTGTGCGAAGCGCTGAATTTAACGCATCGGTATTATCTGCTGTTAATTGATACATGTGCCGCCCTTAAAAGAGCAGATACTAGCAAACTCGTACTATTAAAACAGGTTGTTTTTTCCATAAGGTACTTCGAGCAAATTACTTGTTGTTTTTTCGGGTTGGCCGCACATTTCATCGTAGGCACTAGTGTGTCGCAGCACCATTTCGGCGTAAGCTATGTTTTCAAACCGCTTTTGAATATGCAGCGGACTGAGCGCTTTTACAAATTCGCCATTCTCTTCAGTAACGTAATACTCTACGTTATTTACAATGACAGACACCTGATAAAGCGCCATTTCAAGGGAGTGCGCCACCACTTTTTGTAATGGTTCGTGCTTTTTTAGCTCAGAAAATTTCATACCCATAACAATCGCCTTTTAATAAAAAGTAACCTCATAGATACGCACCTTTGCTATAATCGCGATCAAATTATTACATCACTGCCTTTTAAGCTTATGAGCAATAAAATTCGACTCGCTAAATACATTGCTCACGCTGGTGTGTGCTCACGAAAACAAGCATCGCGCTTAATAGATGACGGGGTAGTAATGGTCAATAATCGCCCTGCTAATCACATAGATCACGTTAATGAGCAAGACGACGTAGTAGTTAATGGCCAAGCAGTTAAAGGGCCAGCCGATTTGGTTTATTTTGCGTACCACAAACCTGTAGGTATTGACTGCAAATTAAATGAAAATGACCCTGCCAGCCTAATTCACCATTTACCCACCCTCACCCGGGTTTACCCCATTGGCCGATTAGATAAAGACTCTCGTGGCTTGCTGGTTTTGACCAACGACGGTGGTTTTTGTAATCAACTTATTCACCCAGACTTCCACCAGCCTAAACGTTATTTAGTCACGGTAGATAAGCCTATTGATAACGCGTTTTGTGAAAAAATGGCCGCAGGAATCCCTATCGATAAACAAGTAACCTTACCGTGTGAAGTCACTAAAATAGCTGACAACCAATTTAGTATTATTTTAAAACAAGGCCTTAACAGGCAAATACGTAAAATGGCGCATCACTTCGGCTTTAAAGTGATTGATTTATTTAGAGTGCAATTTAGCGAACTCGCCCTCTCGCAACTAAACCTCCCTGAAAACCACTACATACAAATTAATAAAACAGATATTTCAAATATCTAATACCTAGTCGCTTAATTACCTATAAAAAGTTAAAAAATAACCTTGCAAAAACAGATTACAGGTGTAGTCTTAACTTAAAGATTACATTTGTAGGCAATAAAAATGATTGAGTTATCAAAAGCAGAATTCGACGTGCTTGATGCACTTTGGATTAATTACCCAGCAACCGCCAGCCAAATTATTGAGCGTTTAAGCGATGACAAACAATGGCACGAAAAAACCATTAAAACCCTTCTAGGTCGATTAGTTAAAAAAGGCGCACTGACCTTTGAAAAGGACGGTCGCCAATATATTTATACTCCCTGTATGGAGCGCGCCGACTACACCCTAAAAGAAAGCCAAAACTTTATAGAGCGCTTTTTTAGTGGCCGCATAGCGCCGCTGGTAAGCGGTTTTGCTAAATCGGAGCAGCTTTCTCAGCAAGACATAAATGAGCTTAAAAAAGTCATTGATGAGTGGGAAAAAAACCAAAAGTAAGGGATTAACATGGTTATTCAAACTGGATTTAATTGGTTAATTGAGCAACAACTACTATTGAGTATTTTGTTTTGTGGATTTATTTTACTCGAGCGATTTGGTTTAAAAACCCTTGGCGCGCGGTTTGTATACAAGTTAGCGTGGTTAGTACCTGCAGGATTAGTTATTGCTAATTTACCCAATGCGATAAAACCACTGCAAAATAGCAATATTAGCCATTACTTAATTACCCCTAACCAGCCCTTTTCTCATGAAATGGGGATTAGCTGGGCACTTATGTATGTACTTATTACTATGGGGTTATTAATAGCCAGTTTTATTACACATACACGTTTTGTTAAAAGCCTGCAGCTAACTGAACTAACGCACCTAGAGCACACTCTTGCCACTGGTATTAAAACCTATGCCAGTCAATATGCAGCCACACCAATGGTGGTGGGTATATTTAAAAGTAAGCTTGTACTGCCCAGCAATTACAAGACCCAGTTTGATAAAGCCTCTTTAGCGCTTATTTTAGAGCATGAAACTGTGCACATAAAACGCAAAGATAACCTAATAAATGCCCTGCTGTTACTGGCTACTATTTTATTATGGTTTAATCCGCTCGCTTGGATGGCGTACGCAAGCTGTAGGCGCTTACAAGAGCTGACTTGTGATGAACGGGTACTTGCCAATAAAACCACACACCAACACATTTTATACAGCAAAGCCTTAGTTAACTGCGCGGCAGCAACGCCCGCAGGTCTAATGGCTTATTCACACTACGGAGATAAAAAAACCATGTTACAACGACTTACCAATATAAAGCACAGTGGCAATCACTCATCCCTTGCCAAAGGTGGCATACTGCTTGTGGCCGCAACTATGTTAAGTACCCTCGCTATTGCAAAGCAACCGCAAGCACAAGGTGCCAAACAAGATCATATTTCACCCATAATTCGCATTGAGCCACGCTACCCTACTAAAGCCGCCCAACAAGGTATTAGTGGCTCAGTGGTGTTAAAATACGATATTGCTGCCAATGGCAAAACAAAAAATATTAGTGTCATTCAATCAAAGCCATCGGGCATTTTTGATAAATCAGCTAAAGAAGCGCTGGCGAAGTGGGAATATAAAATCTCTGAGGCAGGGTTTAATGATGTACTTGTACAGCTTGATTTTGCCATAAACAGCGAGGTTGCTAATACTGATTTAATAGAGCGAATTAAAGTATCCCATTAAGGCTATTGAGTAATACAAGAGCACAAAGCAAGCGCCCTTTTAGGCCGCTTGCTTTGTGGTTTTAATAATAAAATTAAATACTCACTACAATCATGGCAATAGCAGTGCCTAAACCAATAAACCATACGAGTGAACGGATAATATCTAAGTTCAGCCAATAAAAAATGCAGTATAAAGTACGCGAAACTATATGGGTCACCGCCAAGGTTTCGGTTACGGCATTTACCGAGTTAGTTCCCAGTACAACTGCAATAGCAACGGCAAACACTGCAAGTGATTCAAAACAATTTTGATGTGCCGCGAGCGCCCGCGCACCAAAGCCTGTTAGTTTTGCTTGTTGCGAACGTGGATGTTTATTGTCGTACCGACCGAGCTTTGCCATCGCAACGGCTACAGGTATTTTTGCAAAATAAGGCATTAATACAGCAAGTAATGCGTATACTACTAATGTCGTCATAATGTATTCTCTTATTTTAAAACCTAGTTATTTAACCAATACATATAACACACATACACAAAAAAGCCGCCTATACGTTTTATGACATACGCAGGCGGCTAAATAATAACATCACGCTTACTATAGCTAAGTTTACCTATAAAGCAGTGCGGCATAATGTCGCAGGTGAGGAATATTCACTATCACCCTTAATGCATCGCTTTAATAACTAAAGATTGTTAATTTATAGACCTTATTTTTTTACCGACGACCCCCATGACCTGGATCTTTTTCACTTTTTTAGCCGCCTTTATGCAAGCATGGCGAAATGCCCTGCAAAGTAAATTAAGCACACATGCAAGTGTAGCCGGCGTAACCCTTTCGCGTTTTATTTTAGCCGGCCCTATTGCTGCGGTGTATTTGTATGGCTTATATCAATATCAAGACACGGCCATGCCTAGCTTTAATCATGCCTTTTGGGGTTTTATTATTGGCGCAAGCGTTATGCAAATACTTGCCACTGGCTTAATGGTAAAACTGTTTAAAATGAATAATTACGCCATAGGTGCAGGCCTTGCTAAAAGCGAAGCCTTAGTAGCCGCTATTTTAGGGGTATTGTTTTTTGGCTCTGCGCTTAGCCTGCTTGGTTGGCTGGGTGTATTTTTAGGCGCCATAGCAGTGCTATTACTTAGCGGTATAACCAGCGTAAAACATTTTGATGCAAAAACTGCATTACTTGGCCTTGCCTGCGGCACAAGCTTTGCCCTTACATCGCTGTGGGTACGTGAAGCGAGCTTAAATTCAGGATTGTTATTTCCGCACTCGGCTGCATGGGTTTTACTGTTTGTAATAAGCCTACAAACACTTATATTACTTGGCTATTTATTACTTAAAGAGCCACATACTCTTAGTAAACTTTGGCAATATAAAGGCATTACAACAGCAATTAGTATTTTTAGTTGTGTAGGCTCTATTGGCTGGTTTAGCGCAATGAGTTTACAGCACGTGGCGTATGTTAAAACGCTTGGTCAGGTAGAGGTATTTTTTACCATGCTAATCGCCGTACTTTGGTTAAAACAGCCACTTAAAAAACAAGATACCGCGGGCTTAATTTTAATAGCCATTGCCGCTATTTTGGTGATGCTACCAAATTAAGAACATAAAAAAGCGCAGGCTTTTAAACCTGCGCTACTGTAAAGCTGCTTATAACTTTTAAAGCAAGTGTTAAGCGCTCTTTTTAAGAGCTGATTTTTAGCGTTATCACACCGCAAATGATCATCAGCACTCCAGCAATACGGCCAAACGTGGCTGCATCACCGTAAAATAATATACCCACTAAAAACGTCCCCGCAGCACCTATTCCAGTCCATACGGCATAAGACGTCCCCATTGATATTTGCTTTTGTGCAAGCCATAACATAAAGCCACTAGCCACCATAAATGCAATTGCCATTGCAATACCTTGCCAACGAGTATCCGGGTTTTGCGATACCTTTAAACCAATTGGCCAGCCTATTTCAAGCAGGCCTGCAATGACTAAATAAACCCATGCCATTAAACATCTCTCTTTTTCAAAATTACGTCGTATAAATCTTCGCGGCGATCTTTTAAATTGCGCACCGTACCTTCGCTATGAAGAATTTTTAGCTTATCCATATCAAGGTCGCTAAATAATAACATTTCGGTATTAGGTGTGGCTTCATTTAATGTTGCATCGTGCGGAAACGAAAAGTCTGATGGCGTTAGTACAGCTGATTGTGAGTACTGCACGTCTAAGCTTTCTACCTCAGGTAAGTTACCCACTGAACCTGCAATAACCACGTAACATTCGTTTTCGATTGCGCGCGCTTGCGCACAATGGCGAACCCGTAAATAACTATTCTTAGTATCGGTCCAAAATGGTACAAAAAGTATATCAAGCCCCTGCTTGGCTAAAATACGCGAAAGCTCAGGAAACTCTACATCATAACAAATTTGAATACCCACACGCCCAGCATCGGTATCGAACACGGCAATTTTGTCGCCGCCTTGAATCACCCAGTCATTTTGCTCATGCGGGGTGATGTGTATTTTGCGCTGCTCGTCTATTTTACCGCTTCGGTGGCACAAATAACTGACGTTATAAATTTTATCATCTTCGGCAAGGGGCATAGAGCCAGTAATAATATTAGCGTTGTACTCTATTGCCATACGCGACATGGCGTTTTTAAACGTTTCGGTGTACTCAGCTAAATAGCGAATAGCCTCAGTTTGATTACTTTGTTCGGTAAGCCCCATAAGTGGCGCATTAAAAAATTCCGGAAATAAAATAAAGTCACTTTTATAATCAGAGACTGTATCGACAAAGTATTCCACTTGTTTAAGTAGCTCTTCAACCGACTCAACACAACGCATTTGCCATTGCACCGCACCTACCCGCACAATCGATTTAGTCGATTCGAGTACTGTATCAGTTGGTTCATACATTATGTTATTCCACTCAAGTAACGTGGCGTAACCTACAGACTCTTGATCCTCTGGCAAGTATTTTTTAAGTAACCGCTTTACCTGAAAGTCGTTAGAGAGTTGAAAACTTAAAATTGGGTCGTAAAGCTCTTTTTGGTCAACTTTTTCAATGTATTCCATTGGCGTCATTTCACTGCTGTGATTGTAATAACGCGGAATACGCCCACCGGCTAAAATTGCCCGTAGGTTATATTGGCGGCACAATTCTTTACGAGCATCGTATAGCCTGCGTCCTAAGCGCATGCCTCGGTGGGTTTCGCTAATGGCTACATCTAAACCGTATAGCGCATCACCATCGGAGTCACTAAATACACGGTCGTGGCCATCGGCTATGTCTTCGTACGTATGCGGGTTTGAAAAACGCGTGTAATCAACTTGTACGCTCAGTGCTATGCCCACCAGCACGCCATCATCCACTATGCCTATTTGCCCTTCAGGAAACTGATCTATCAATCTAAAAATAGTATGGCTTGGCCACGCACCACCTAAATCAGGGTAAGCCTGATCCATTAAGGTCTTAATTTGCGGATACTGCTCTTTTGTTAAGTTACAAATTTCTAGGTGGGTTTTTTCTGCCGACATACACAACTCCTTTGGGCATAAGAAAATAAAAGCCGAATGTAGCTTTAAGTACACTCAGCTTTGTATCATGTTTTTTACGTTACTCGTACTACTTTAAACTGCGATAAAAAAGTGTAGTCACTTTCTCTTTTGGCAGCCAACCTGCGTACTTAAGATTAAGCGTGGCTAACGGATCGGCTTTTAGTACTTGCTCTAAGCTTGCGCCATTTTGCATTGCTTTTAGCATTAAATCTTTGGCTTTTTTAACAAGTTTAGCATACGTTACCAGCCCTGAACGGTCACTTACCGGCCCATGCCCGGGTATCACTATGGTGCGCTCATCTATTTGTTTAATAACGCCATCTACGGCCGCTAATATTCCATCAACACTGCCGCCACTATCTACATCAACAAACGGTAAGCTACCAAAGTTAAAGTAAATGTCGCCCATGTGCACTATGTTATCGTTATTAAAAAATATCACCGCATCACCATCAGTATGTGCATGGGCGTAATGCACTACATGCGCGTGTTCGTTATTAAAATGCAGCTTTAAATCGTGGCCAAAGCTAATGCGTGGCAGGTAATCTGAGTTTGCGCCGTGTTTTTCTTTTAATCGCTTATGAACGTTGTGGTGCGCAATGACATGCGCGCCGGCTTTGGCAAAGTTTTCGTTGCCACCGGTGTGGTCACCATGATGATGCGTATTAATAACAAACTCTGCACTACCTGGTTTTAAATCGCTAATGGTTTTTTTAATGTCGTTTGAAAGCTTAGCAAACTGGTCATCAATAATGTAAATGCCATCTTCCCCTACACTTGCGGCAATGTTACCGCCTTGACCAAATAGTACATACACACTGTCACTTAGTTTTTCTGCCGTTACCGGGTTTTCATCTGCATGTGTTGCACTGCTAAGTAATAAGCCTGTTATTAATGCCGGTAGTATTTTTTTCATTTTAGTTCTCTGTTGATTTATTAATGATTATATAGAACGTGATTAACTATCATTTAGTTCATCGTGCTGGCTCTATCACTATTTGATGTATTAGCGTTTGTGGTAGTAAAGGCGTGTGCTTACCTTCAATGTAGTCACTAAAGCCTGCACGATAAAACGCGGATAGCGGATGCCCCGACTGCCCACCAGGCACTGCCATAATGGCGTTTTCTAAATGCCCAGGTTGGGCAATAAAGCGCTGCGATGCACCAAAGCTTTTGCCTTGTACGGCGGGCATGTAGCTATCACCAAAACCTGGCGCTACAGGCATATTTAAAAACTTAGCCAGTATGGGCATTTGTTTAGCAAACGGGTGCTCAATATTAAGTGCATTTACTTTACCCCACTGCCAATTTTGCAAGTTATCCCCATACTCAGCCCTAAGTGCTGTCACTGTATCGCTAAATGCACCTAATAACTGCTCGTCCCAATTTTTATACTCAGGGTTTACCCATGAGCCCGGCCTACCCTTAATAAGCTGCCATATAGCCGGTTCTAAGTCGCGTTTTACATATTTAAGCGTGGCGTCTTGCTCATTGAGTGCGTGCTCCATGCTTGCAAAAACAGTATTTATTAATGTGCTGCGATAGTGTTTAACTAAGGTATAACCTACCGAGCTTGCACATGCGCACTGCTGCCAGTTTTCAAGTGCACTTATGTACTGTGCGTTTTTGGCTTTGTCTTTTTTAAGTTGATTAAGTAGCAATGTGTGCCAAGGCGTTAAAAAGCGGGCTTGGTTATCGAGCTGTAGCGCGTAAAAGTCGCTCTCAGCAAAGCTTTGTTTTTCAAATAATCTATCGCGTATTTGGCTCGAACGAGCGCCTAGTGCATAACCACCGTTACCAAAACGGGTATTATCAGTGGCTGACACAACGCGTGAATTACCTGTCCATAATCGTCCATTTTTTGGGTTTTTAACATAGGGGCGCTGATGCTCATTTTGCTGCCAGTCGGGTGAGTACTCATTTTCATTCACGCTTAGCTCACTCGGTGTTTTACGTGCAGGTATAGCGCCAATATGTTGCCATGCAGCACCGCCTTGGCTATCTACCACCATTAAATTTTGTACCGGAATACCCACATTACTCGCTATTGCTAATGCATCATCAACCGTATTTGCTTGTTCAAGCTTTACCAATTCCATATCAACGGCATAAGGCTGATGCGCCGCCCAACTAAGTGCATAAGGCTTTTTATTAATATATTTTACTGGGCCGTATTCACTTAAAGTGAGTGAGTAATCTTCCCGTTCGCCATCAGCCATTACAATAGGCTCATTGACTTGCCATGTTTTACTGTCATCATTTAGTGCTATCCAATCGGCGGTATCTATGTAGCCGTTAGTAAAGCCCCACGCTATTTTATTATTGCTACCCACCACAATAGCGGGTGCGCCAGGCAGTGATACGCCAGTTACCTGAGCTTGCTCGCCATTTTGTTGGTAGTTAAGTTGCGCCTTGTACCAAATAACAGGCATCGCCATCGATAAATGCATATCATCCGAGAGCATAGCTGCGCCTGTTTGTGTATGTGCACCGGTTACTGCCCAGTTATTACTACCGCGCTCTTGATTTACCTGAATATTTTTAACCGTGTGCTGCGCTTGCGCTGGTAGCTGAGGAATCGTGCCTGTAAACGGGGCGAACTTACTGCCATCAAGCGCTGCTTGGTATTGGCTAGGTTGTGTTAAAAAATCAACCATGTGTTGTCCGTATGCTTGCTCAATGTGTATAAGTGCTTTATCACGCTCAAAGGTGGCACTTTGTAAATCAAGGTACATGCTAAATATAACTAATAGGCTGTCTTCACTTTGCCATGGTTTTTGCGCTGCGCCTGTTAGTAAATACTCAAAGCTTGCAAAGCCAACTTGTGCCAACCCTTCGTTTACACCTTGGGCGTAGCTATTTAATAGTTGTTTATCGCTTTCGGGTAAGGTGTTTAATATAGCGCGGCTGCGTTTGCGTAATTGATGAAAGCGCATTTTTTTATCAAGCCCAAGGGCCGCTTTACCAAATAACTCACTGAGCTCGCCTGCGGCGTTACGTCTTAATAAGTCCATTTGAAAAAAGCGGTCTTGCCCATGCGCATAGCCTAATCCATATGCGGCGTTATTGCGGCTTTGCGCATTTATAACCGCTTGGCCTAGTGCATCACGCGAAATAGTAACCGGTTTATTAATTGCTGTGCTTTGCCCTTTACCATCAAGTGCGGGCATACTTAAACTTAATACGCCGTAAACCAGCGCCGTACCTGCTAATCCTAAAACCACAATGAGCAATACTAGCCATTTGATTACTTTAAACATTAATATGTCCTTTACACTATTTGTTGCACATATAATAACCATAGTTTTATTAAATAATAATGTTCTTACTCGCAAAGGGTGAAATAAACATCAAAATCCACGATAATAGCTATTCCACATTTTGTGCAGATCTAGTTGAGACTCATATGACTGAAAAAACATTTATCAAAGGTAAAGACCGCGACCTAGAATCGTCTATCTCTACCATGCAAAACAAGCTTAAAGCGCTAAACATCAATATTGAAGAAGCACTTTGGCTTAACCCTGTAGCTAACTGTTATTCAGTTCATATAAAAGACAGCGACTGCGGTGTTATGTTTACCAACGGTAAAGGCGCAACCGATAAAGCGTCTATCGCCTCTGCGCTCGGTGAATACTTTGAACGATTAAGCTGCAATTACTTTTTTGCCGACTTTTATTTAGGTGAAGAATTTGCAAACGGCGACTTTACTCATTATCCAAATGAGAAGTGGTTTAAAGTTGAAGGCAATGAAGTGCCAGAGGGCATAATGGACGAAAGCCTGTGGGATTACTTTGACCCAGAGCGCGAGCTTAATGCCTCACACCTATTTGATTTTAACTCAGGTAATAACGAGCGCGGCATTTGTGCACTGCCATACACACGCCAACGCGATAACCAAGACGTATACATTCCGGTAAACGTGATTGGTAATATTTTTGTTTCTAACGGCATGAGCGCAGGCAATACTAAATTTGAAGCTCGCGTACAAGGGCTATCAGAAGTATTTGAGCGCGCTATTAAAAATCGTATTATCGCAGAAGGGCTTTGTTTGCCAATTGTCCCTGAAGACGTTGTAAAGCAATACCCTAAAATTCATGAAGCGTGTGAGGAGCTTCGCAGTCATGGTTTTCATTTACGTATTGCCGATGCATCACTTGGCGGTAAATACCCTGTAATGAGCGTAACGCTTATTAACCCTGTTGATGGCTCTGTGTTTGCCTCGTTTGGTGCTCACCCGTCATTTGAAGTTGCCCTTGAGCGTACGGTTACCGAGCTACTGCAAGGTCGTCGCCTTGACCAACTTGATGTGTTCCAACCGGCTACGTTTGATAACGATGAAGTTGCAACACCTGAAAACATTGAACTGCACTTTATCGATTCAAGCGGTTTAATCTCGCATGATTTTTTCCGCGCAACACCTGATTTTGATTTTGTGCATTGGGACTTTAGCGGTACAACAGAGCAAGAATACAACTTCTGTACTGACTTAATTCACAGCATGGGCCACGATATTTACATCATGGATTACACACACTTAAACGTGTATGCGTGTCGTATTTTAGTGCCAGGGATGTCAGACATTTACCCAGTTGATGAACTAATTTGGCGTAATAACAACGAAGGCGCTAAATTCCGTGAAGCATTCTTATCGCTTGATCAGTACGATACGCAGCAGTGGATGGACATTTACGACAGCCTAGAAGAAGCAGGCCACAGCGATATTATTCGTGCTGCAGAATTTATTGGCCTTGCCACCGACGCCGACACACCATGGCATACACTGCGTATTGGTGAGCTTAAAGCGCACCTATGCTTAGCTGCAGGCAACGAAGAAGCCATTGATTGGGTAGACTGGATACTGCACACAGGCCAAGTAAGCGAAGAGGCAATGCGCCATTTCCGTTGTTTGAAAGCCATTCTTGAAATTAAGTACGATGACGAACGTGAGTACGCTGACTACCAAGAAGCTCTTGGTTTAATGTTTGGCAACGACAACGTAACGCTTGCTATTGAAATTGCAGAAGGCCGTAAATTATTCAATGGTTTAACCTTCCCTGGTTTATCGCTTGAAGGCTTTAAAAAGCATGCAGCTCTACTTGACGGCTACCGTAAATTACATGTCGCTAAGCAAAACCATTGGGCGCGTGAAGTAACGGATGCTTAATAGTTAAACTACTAATTATAAAAATAAAACGGCGCTTATTTATCAGCGCCGTTTTTATTTATGCAATAAATTAGCTATAGTTAAATTGCCTAAAATAACAGCATGACTTAGCCAATGCCGCCAAAAAATAACAACAAAAAAAACACTACTAGCAACTATAAGCTGACCTTTTGGTTATCGCTTACGCTAATTGTAGTAGTGAGCATTGTACTTGATAGAATTAACTATAATCGCGCAAAAGACGCCCACCGCTTACAAATTTTATCTCAGGTAAGTACATATCGTGCACAGCTAGAAGCAACGTTAGTATCAAACATTCAGCTAGTTCGTGGTTTAGCGGTTGCAGTATCGGCTGAACCTGAATTACAGCAAGCACGGTTTGAGCAAATTGCCGCGCCTTTATTTAAAACCTCCAGTGAGCTACGCCATATTGGTGGCGCACCCGACATGATAATTCGTATGTCTTACCCACTAAAAGGTAACGAAAAAGCCATTGGCTTAAACTTTTTAGAACAAAAAAACCAACGCCAAGATGCCATTAGAGCCCGTGATACCAATACAATTGTTATGGCGGGACCACTTAAGCTTGTTCAAGGCGACATTGCCCTTATTGCCAGAGTGCCGGTTTATATTCCGCCCGAAAACCGCTTTTGGGGGCTGTTATCAGTGGTGCTCGACATTGAAAAAGTCTATAAAAACTCAGGTATAAAGGAGCTTGAAAAAAACTACAACATTGCCATTCAAGGGCGTCATGGTTTAGGCAAAAAAGGCGAGTTTTTTTACGGTAATAGCAATATAACCACACAAGATCCGCTGGATTTTACGCTTAATTTTCAAGGGGGAAGCTGGCAATTATACGTAGCGCCTAAAGAGGGGTGGAGCCCTGCTCCTTCAACTATATGGCCGCTTAGAATTGCCATTATAATTATTTGCGGATTACTAATATGGGCATTTTTATTCTTTTTAAAAATGCTAAACCGCCAACAACAAAACGAAAAAATGCTGGAGGCAATGAGTGACCTTGCGCAAATTGGTGCGTGGTCATTTAATTTAGAAACCAAACAAGTGTATTGGTCAGATATGACCAAAAAAATATTTAAATACCCCCTAAATAAAGAGCCCTCATGGCCAACAAACTTAAATTATTTTAAAGCCGGTGAAAGCAGAGAACGCATTACTCAGCTGGTTGAATCTGCAATTAAAGAAGGCAAAAGTTACGAAGCCGAGCTTGAAGTTATCGACTCACAAGGGCGTGAAATGTGGGTGCTTATTCATGGTGAGGCCGAGCGAAAAAATGAACGTTGCGTGAGAATATTTGGCTCACTACAAAATATTGATACCCGTAAACGTATTGAACTTGAGAACAGCAAAATAGCTCTACATAACGAAATTTTAGCATCGCTTACTGCTAACGAGCTTATTTTAAGTGGCCAGCTAAGCCAGTCCAAACAAGTCATTACTGAATCTATTTGCCATGCATTAAACATTGAGCAAGCCAGTATCTGGTTTTTTAACAGCTCAAAGACCTCGTTAAGCCCTATCGCCTCTCACAATATTGAAAACAGAATGGGCAATAATAATGCAGTGTGGCTTAAAAGTGAGGCCCCTGATTTTTTTGAAGCCATCGAAAAACACGCTGTTTTTAGTACTAGTGATGCTCAAAAACACCCGCTATTAAAACCGCTTAAAAAACATTACCTAGCGCCGCTCAATATTAATGCCATGCTGTGCGTAATCATACCCGCGGGAAATGGCACCATTGGCATAGTTTGCGCTGAGCAATGCGCCTCAATGCGTCCGTGGTCGCGTAACGAAGAAAGCTTTTTAATAGCTATAGCCGCACTAGTAGGCAGCCTACACTCAAGCCAGCAACGCATTGAAACCGAACAACAGCTAGTCACCGCCAAAGAAGCCGCAGAGCAAGCTGTTATGGCTAAAAGCGAATTTTTAGCCAGTATGAGCCACGAAATAAGAACCCCAATGAACGGCGTATTGGGCATGCTAAATATTATTAAGCGTACCCAACTTAACCAGCAGCAAGAGCACCATATTGAGCTTGCTCAATCTTCGGCACAATCGCTTTTAAATATCATTAACGATATTTTAGACTTTTCTAAAATTGAAGCGGGCAAGCTCGACATAGAAAATGTGCAATTTAACTTACCTAAACTACTGGGCGAAGTGGTTGAGTCGTTTGCGCTTAAAGTGGAGCAAAATAATACCCACCTTATTTTAGATGCCACCCAAATTACAATTAGCGAAATAATTAGCGATCCAAATAGATTGCGACAAATTTTAAATAACCTGATTGGCAATGCCGTTAAGTTTACGATTGATGGGCAAATTTTGGTAACTGCGCAGATAGAAGAAACCACTGATGGCAGTTTTTTACACTGCTCTATTATTGATACCGGCATAGGCATAGACGCAGAAAAGCAAAAGACCTTATTTGACTCATTCACCCAAGCCGATGCTTCTACTACTCGCCAATTTGGTGGCACAGGCCTTGGCCTAGCTATCGTTAAGCAACTTTGTGAACTAATGGAAGGCGAAGTAAACGTAACCAGCATGCTTAATGAGGGCAGTACTTTTTCGTTTTCTATAAAAATACAGCCCCGTTTAACTAAAGCGCAAGATTTACCCAGCCACTTAATTAATAACAAACATATTTTAATTGTTGATACCTGTACACTTAACGCCAATATTGCCGCTAAACAATTACGCGTATGGGGCGCACACGTTACTATTTTAAATGACTATAGCGACATTATTAATTATTTTGATAACTGCGATACCCAGCCAGATGCACTGCTAGTCGATTATTATTTTTTTGAGCACGCTGCACACTTACAAATCAACGCATTAAAAAACAGGGTAACAACCAAGCAAAGTAAGCTGGTCGTTATGGCACCGATGAGTTACTCCCAAGAGCATAACAACATTGGTATAAATATAGATTGCCTGATATTTAAACCGCTCACCCCGTCAGATTTATTTGATTCTCTGACTAACGATAAATTCATAGAGCAACAACAGCGACAAGCGCAACTGCAAAATGAGTTGACCGAAAAACCTAAAGAAATATCAGCGCACGCACAAGTGCTTCTAGTAGAAGATAACAAAGTAAATCAGGTGGTTGCCTCTGCTTTGTTAAAACAAATTGGCCTTACCTTTGATATTGCACAAAACGGCCAAGATGCATTAGATAAGCTAAACAGCAGCCAAGACAAAAAATACCAGTTAGTTTTAATGGATTGCCAAATGCCCGTGATGGATGGCTACCAAGCCACGCAAGCTATACGCGAAGGTAAAGCGGGCCTGCATAATAAACATATTACAATCATTGCGTTAACGGCAAATGCAATGCAGGGCGACAAAGAAAAGTGCCTAGATGCCGGAATGAATGATTATTTAACCAAACCTTTAGACTCTGCTGCACTAGAACCTAAATTGCAACAATGGCTTGGTACACAATAAAGGTGTAAGCTAAAAATACTGTTTACTAATAAAGAAAAGCCATGCATTTATCAGCAAATCAGCAGCGCGTTATTGGCTGCCTTTTAGAAAAGCAAAGCACTACACCCGAGCATTATCCACTGTCGTTGAACGCACTAACGAATGCGTGTAACCAAAAATCCAACCGAGATCCGGTTGTAAACTTGAGCGAAAGTGAGGTTCAACAAACACTTGATGAGCTTATAAGCCAGCGCCTTGTAACGCTAGACGAAGGGCTGTCGGGGCGAGTTAATAAATACGACCACCGTTTTTGTAATACAGAATTTAGTAGTTTACAGCTAAGCACGCAGCAACGGGCAATACTATGCTTACTGTTACTGCGCGGCGCACAAACACCCGGTGAGCTGAGAACGCGCAGCGCGCGTCTAGCTGAGTTTACAAACGTGAGCGAAGTAGAAACAGCTCTGAGCGCGCTGGCAAAAGATGACTACGTTACAAAGCTTGAGCGTGAGCCCGGCAAACGAGAAAATCGCTACATGCACCTTTTTGCTGGCCCAGCAATAGTGCCAAGCCCAGCGCCAGCTGCAGAAGTCGCAGAAGTTAAAAACGATGAAATTAACGAGTTACTTGCAGAAATTGAGGAACTAAAAGCCGAGCTTAGCCGTATAAAAGCACATTTAGGACTTTAATTAATCACCACTAAACCAGATAATGTAAGCCTATTTAAAAACGACTTATTAAATGACAAGGAGCTGGCCATGCGCGCCGAAATTATGGCTGAAATGAAAGTTCAGCCAACTATTGATGTAAATGCCGAAATTACCCGTCGAGTTAACTTTATAAAAGCACGCTTGGTGGCAGCCCACAGTGTATCGCTAGTACTTGGCATTAGCGGTGGTGTTGACTCATCGACCTGTGGACGTTTATGTCAATTAGCCGTAGATGAACTAAACGCTGAGCAAAACACGAATAAGTACCAATTTATTGCAGTTCGTTTGCCATACGGTGTACAAGCAGATGAAGACGAAGCGCAAATGGCCGTTGATTTCATTAAGCCAAGCAAACGTATGACCGTAAACGTAAAGCCTGCTGCCGACGCATTACACGAACAAGCTATGGCGGCGGTTGTTGGTAGTGGCGAAAGCTTGCCCGACCAAGCTAAAATTGATTTTGTTAAGGGTAATGTAAAAGCACGCCAACGCATGGTAGCGCAATACGAAATTGCAGGTTTTTGCCAAGGCTTAGTGGTAGGTACCGATCACAGCGCTGAAAACATTACTGGTTTTTACACCAAATTTGGTGACGGCGCATGCGATTTAGCCCCATTATTTGGCTTATCAAAACGTCAAGTTCGTGCACTTGCAACTGCCTTAGGTGCGCCAGAGCTATTAGTGACAAAAGCCCCTACTGCTGATTTAGAAAGTGACCGCCCTGGCCTCACTGATGAAGAAGCGTTAGGGCTAAGCTATGAGCAAATTGACGACTTTTTAGAAGGTAAGCCAGTGGCTGCAGAGGTTGAGCAAAAGCTAACTGAGATTTATGTACGCACTCAGCATAAGCGCCAACCCATTCCGACTATTTACGATGAGTTGTAACGGCTCAAACAGCTAGTGCCGCATAAGCACTAGCTGATCTATTTGCCGTAATGTTACGTAGAAAAAAACTAATTTATAGTTAATTTTAACGCCTGCCAAAGAGAAAACTGCATTACATGACATCTCCTATTTTAATAACAGGTGCTGGTCAACGTATTGGCCTTGCACTTGCTAAGCACTTTTTATCGCAAGGCCAAGCTATTATTATTACCTATCGTACGCGCCACAGTGCGGTCGATGAGTTAGAACAACAAGGCGCAGTATGCTTACACGCCGACTTTAGCAGCGATGCTGGTATTGCCAGTTTTATTGAAATACTTAAACAGCATACGCACTCCTTACGTGCCATAGTGCACAATGCCTCCAGCTGGGACTGCGAAGCCAGTAACCCTGATTTTTCGAGTTTGTTTGACAACATGGTGCGCATCCATGCCAAAACGCCGTATTTAATTAATAATGCCTGTGCAGAGCTATTAATGACGTATCAAGCCGAGGCTTGCACTCCTGCTGACATTATCCACCTTACCGATTATGTTGTTGAAACAGGTAGCCCAAAACACATTGCCTATGCCGCAAGTAAGGCTGCGCTTGATAACTTAACCAAGTCATTTAGCGCTAAGTACGCACCAAATATAAAGGTGAATTCGGTAGCGCCATCGTTGATTATTTTTAACGAACATGATGACGAGGCTTATCGCGCCAAAACCCTTAAAAAATCATTGATGGGTATAGAGCCTGGTTGCCAAGAAATTATTAATAGTATTGATTTATTGCTGCGCAGCCACTACATCACAGGCCGCGCTTTGCCTGTGGATGGCGGTCGCCATTTAAAGTAAAACACACATTAAAACTGAGAAATTTATGCATGACGAATTAAAACAAAGTTATCAAAATATAATTACTGCTGTAGGTGAAGATGCTAATCGTGAAGGTCTGCTCGACACGCCAAAACGTGCAGCTAAAGCCATGGAGTATTTAACAAAAGGGTATCGTCAAACGCTCGATGAAATTACCAATAATGCAGTATTTACCTCAGACGCAGACGATATGGTTCTTGTGCAAGATATAGAGCTTTACTCTATGTGTGAGCATCACCTATTACCTTTTATTGGTCGTTGTCATATTGCCTATATTCCCGATGGTAAAGTACTGGGCTTATCTAAATTTGCACGTATTGTTGATATGTTTGCACGCCGTTTTCAGATACAAGAGCAATTAACACATCAAATTGCAAAAGCCGTTGAAGAAGTAACCGGTGCTAAAGGCGTGGGTGTTATTGTTGAAGCTAAACACATGTGTATGATGATGCGCGGTGTAGAAAAGCAAAATTCAAGCATGCGTACCTCGGTAATGCTGGGTAACTTTAGATCAGACTCTAAAACGCGTAACGAGTTTTTACAACTTATTAAGGGGTAATAATGGCCAACGCAATTATTAACGTAACCAACTTACGCTTACGTACGTTTATTGGCTTTAACCCTGAAGAGCGGGAAAAAAAGCAAGATGTAGTGATTAATTTAGAAATTCACTATCCTGCTGATGAAGCCTGTAAAACAGACGAAGTAGAACAAGCCCTCAATTATAAAGTGATCACCAAAGAGGTGATAAACCTAGTAGAACAAGGACACTTTTTGTTACTTGAAAAGCTGGTTGCCGAAATACTTGCTGTATGCCATAAACACCCCAGCGTGCATTACGCCAAAGCACGTGTGGATAAACCACATGCACTGCGCTTTGCCGACTCGGTATCACTCACGCTTGATTGGGTTAAATAATATTAAATTATTTTATCTAAGCCTATGGCAAGGGCAATAACAACTAAATACCGCACGCCTTTGCCAAGTGTTACTAGCAAAAAAAATACACTAAAACGTACTTTAAATATGCCACCAATAACCGTTAGCGGATCGCCAATAATCGGTAGCCAAGCAAACAGTAAGCTGTACACGCCATATTTTTTAAACTGAGATTGTGCTTTAACAATTCCCTGCTCAGAGACAGGAAACCACTTTTTGTGCTTAAAGCGCAGCACATGGGTACCCAGCCAATAATTAATACAACTTCCTAGTACATTGCCTGACGTAGCGGCTAACCACAGCAGCCATAGATTAGCTTTTGCTTGGCTTATCATCGTCGCAAGTACCACCTCTGAAGAGCTTGGCAATAAAGTAGCGGACACAAACGCACTAAAAAATAAGGTGATATAAAGCATTAAGTACTTAAAGTAAAAACCCAGCATACAGCTGGGTTTATTAAAATGTGGCTGTTTATTTTATCAAATTTAAACTCAGCGGGTAATTAAACTCTTTGCCTTCGTTGGCTTTAATACTGGCTAAAACCACCATGACAAACGAAAAAATAGCCACAAGGGGCAACAAAACCAAGCCTATTACAGCAAACACAAGTAAAAAACACACAAAGTAGGCAATAGCCATCGTGATTTGAAAGTTTAACGATTTTTTACCGTGTAAATCGACAATTGGCATTTCATCTTTTTTAATAAGCCATACCACTAATGGCCCAAGTATCGATCCAAACGGAATAACAAAACCGGCTACAGCACTTAAGTGACAAAGCATTGCCCATGTTTTTTCGTCTTTTGATAACGGCTCAAGCTGTTGATTTTCTTCCATTACGCTCTCCTTATTAGTTAATACATACTGCCTTTTTATTGAGCAGGTGTCCATAAATCATAACTGTATTGTTAAATATCACATCCTAACCCGCTGTGATAAAAAAGTGATAACTTTGTGAGAGTTTCTTGAGGTGGTTATTCAATACTTAACCTGAATCATCACTTACAGGAAATAATAATGAAAACATCAGCACTTACACTTGCCACTCTTTTAGCCGTAGCAAGCCAAACAACACAAGCTGCAGAGCTTGATTTAGAATTGACAAATTTAACCCAAGGTATTCACTTTACACCTGTGTTAATAACAGCGCACGACGCTGAAGATAAATTGTTTGAAGTAGCGACAGAGGCTTCAACAGCGCTACAAACAATGGCTGAAGGCGGCAATATTGCCGAGCTAATGGCTCAAGCAAGTGCGGCAGGAAGTGATATGGTAGCAAACCCAGCTGAAGGGTTACTTGCCCCAACGGCTTCTGCCTCTGCCACCCTTATGACGGCAGATACTAACGAATACCTTTCACTTACTGCCATGTTATTACCTACCAATGATGGCTTTGTTGGACTTAATAGCTGGAAAATCCCAACCGAAGCAGGTACCTATACAGTGTATCTTAATGCCTACGATGCAGGTACTGAGCAGAACAATGAGTTAGTAGTTGAAGGTTCAGGTGCGCCTGGTACGCCGGGGATCCCAGCAGCACCAGGGGGTGATGCAGGTACAGGTGGCGCAGGTTTAACCAGTACAGATAGCAATGTGAATGTACATATTCATCCTGGTAATTTAGGTGACGACGACTTAAATGCCGGTAGCAGTGATTTGAGTAACACCGTACACAGATGGTTAAACCCCGTTGCAAAATTAACTGTGACGGTTAAATAGGAGAGTTAATTATGTCATCTCTTTCTAATTTTAAAAAAAGTGCGCTTATTTTACTGTTAGCCAGCTCACTAGCCGCATGTGGCGATAACGATAATAACGACCCTATTGAAGATCAAGAACCTGTGGTGGTGGTTGAGCCGGAACCTGTAGTGTATGAGTTTACTATTACCTTTAGTAACTTAACGGCTGGACAGCCCCTATCGCCACTTTCTGTTATTGCATTTGATGAAACCGCACCATGGCAATTTGGTGAAACAGCCTCCATAGGCTTAGAAATGATTGCAGAAAGCGGCGCTAACGAAGCGTACCTTAGTGACGAAAATGCACTCGCTTCGGCCTCAGCAGAAGGCCCTATTGGCCCTGGAGAAACAACGACTGTAACGCTATCTGTTGAAGCGCAAGATGTACTTAATTTGTCTTTTGCTGCCATGCTTGGGAATACAAACGATGCTTTTACCGGTCTTAGTTCTGTAGATGTATCTACATTCGCAGTAGGCGATACGCTAACGCGCACCACCTTAGCTTATGATGCAGGTACAGAGGCAAATACCGAAACGGCTGAAACTGTGCCTGGCCCGGCTGCAAATGGCGAAGGGTTTAACGAAATACGCGACGACATTATTGATTTAATAACAATGCATCCAGGTATTGTGTCTAATCAAGATGGGCTATCAACTTCTGCACTCGGTGCAGGGCAAAAATTTGATAACCCTGTCTCTAAAATAATGATTGAGCGCACACAGTAATAACCAGCTTGTAATGGGGATGTGAGGAGACATGGAGGTCCCTTTTTTACGAGGTTAATACATGCGTCACGAAAAAATACTGGTAGTAGAAGACGACAGAGAAATCGGTCAATTAATAACAACTCAACTTACTACGCTAAATCTACATGTTGATCATGTTATAAGCGCTGAGCTTGCACTTAAAAGAATAGCAAAACAACCTTACGGGCTTATTTTACTGGATATAAACCTGCCACAAATGGATGGTTTAAGCCTATGCCGTAAAATTAAAGAGCACTACCCTACCATTTCCGTTATTTTACTTACTGCGCTCAGTAGCGATATGGACCGTGTAATTGGGCTTGAAATGGGCGCAGATGATTATATTTGTAAACCCTTTTTTGCTCGCGAATTACAAGCGCGCGTAAAAACACAGTTACGCCACCGCTCTCAACTTCTAGCGATTCAAAATAATGAAAACGACATCCCGTGCAACGAACAAACACTAAATATAGGCTCACTCAACATTGAGTTTAGCTCACATCAAGTTTATTTAGACGAACAAGCCCTTAACCTCACCGCCACTGAATTTGATTTGTTGGTGTATTTTGCTCGTCACCCTAACCACGTATTTAGTCGCCAGCAACTCTTAGATAAAGTGTGGGGATACCAACATAGTGGCTACGAGCACACGGTTAACTCACATATCAACCGTTTACGCGCCAAGCTTGAGCAACATCATCAAGCTCCCTTTATAGAAACCGTATGGGGTGTAGGCTATAAACTCAACCCTAGCCAACTTGGGTAACTTTTATGTTCAATTTGTCTTTATATCAAAAACTAGCTATCTCTTTGGTAATTATTTTTTGTTTTATTTGTGCACTTGTTTATAGCTGGAGTAAACAGCTAGAACTGAATTCCAAACACCATGGCGAGCAAAACCTACATCTAGCACTGGCCGAACACTTAGTTCAAGATAACCCACTTATTAAAGAAGGTGTTTACGATTACCAAGCCCTTGAAAACCTGTTTCATACTTTAATGTTATTAGGTCCCGCATTTGAGTTTTATTTTGTTGATGAAAACGGCAAAATCCTTACTTATTCAGCTGAGCCCGGCAAGGTAAAACGTACACACATTAATTTAGCGCCCCTTAAAACATTAATTAATAACCCTGATGCAGCCCCTATATATGGAGATAACCCGCGCGACCAAACTCAACAAAAAATATTTTCTGTCGCTCCTGTGTTTAATAACGACACATTGCAAGGATACCTGTATGTCATAATTGGTGGAGAAGCTTACGACACTTCACTTAATAATATAAAAAGTAACGACCGACTATGGCTTGCAGCATTATGGCTAACATCGGCCTTGGCATTTTTACTGATTGCAATGCTTATTTTACTGCGCTTTTTTACCAACCCAATTCAACGTTTAGCTCAAGATGTGAGTAATATAGAAGCGGCCAATTACAGCTTAACAGACACAAAACTGAGTAACTTTTCGACCCAAAAAAGTAACGAGGTGCATAGCCTAGGGCGAAGCATACAAGCCATGGTGACCCGTATTAATGAGCAATTTAAAGCACTTGAGCAAAGCGATAAACAACGCAAAGAACTACTGACTCATTTATCTCACGACCTACGTACACCGCTTGCTTCTTTACAAGGCTTTTTAGAGGTACTTAATCAATCAGGTTCGCAACTAAGCGCTGATGAGCAACAAGAGTACTTACACGTTTCGCTCAACAATTGCGCACAACTTAAACAACTTATTGAGCAAATTTTTGAACTCGCTCACTTAGAAAACGGCGAAATAAGCATACACAAAGAAACCTTTAATTTAGGGGAGTTAATTTACGATTGTATTGCCAAATTTAGTCTGGCTGCTGACAGCAAAGGCATTAAGTTAAGCGTGGAGCCTGCTATTTGCGATTTTCCTGTTGTAGCGGATATTGCAAAGCTTGAGCGTGTGCTGAGTAATTTAATTGATAACGCCATTAGGCATACACCTAACGGCGGTAATATAGCTGTCCACGTTAAGCATATAGATAATGCACAGTTATTTGTGCAGGTTTCTGATACAGGTGTAGGTATAAAACATGATGAGCTAGATGCTATTTTTAATCCACACTACCAAGCATCTAATTCTAATAACGAAGGCCGCCAACAAGGTGGTTTAGGGCTGGCTATTTGTAAAGGTTTACTTGCCTTGATGGATAGCGAAATAAACGTGCAGAGCGAATTAGGTAAAGGCACCATGTTTAGCTTTAACTTGCCACAAAAAATAAAGGTATAGCCATAGGCTATACCTTTAAAACAGTACTTAATTCTTATTCCCATTAGGGCATGCTGACTTAGTTTTTAATACCAGCTAAATCCAGCATAAAGGCGTAATTAAGCGCTGTATCTTCTAGGCGCTTAAAGCGACCAGACGCACCGCCGTGGCCGGCTTCCATATCTATTTTAAATAGCAGTTTATTATCATCTGTCTTATAGTCACGTAGCTTTGCAACCCACTTAGCTGGTTCAAAGTATTGAACTTGCGAGTCATGTAAGCCCGTAGTCACTAGCATATTTGGGTACGCTTGTTTAGCCACTTGGTCATACGGTGAGTACGACAGCATATAGTCATAGTACTCTTTTTCATTTGGGTTACCCCACTCGCCATACTCATTGGTTGTAAGCGGTATGCTTTCATCAAGCATGGTGGTAACCACATCAACAAAAGGCACTGCTGCAACCACCCCTTTATACAACTCAGGTGCTTGGTTAACCACCGCGCCCATTAATAAACCACCAGCACTCCCTCCGTAAGCAAATATTTCGTCTTTTGCACCATAACCTTGTGACACTAGTGACTTAGTTACATCAACAAAGTCGTTAAACGTGTTCTTTTTAGTTAATAATTTGCCATCTTCATACCATGGGCGACCTAACATTTGCGAGCCACGCACATGCGCTATAGCAAACACAAACCCACGGTCTAATAAGCTTAAGCGGGAGCTTGAAAAAGTAGGGTCCATTGTTGCGCCGTACGAGCCATAGCCGTATTGAAGTAATGGATTTGTGCCATCCTTTTTAAATGCATCTTTACGGTACACTAAGCTTACCGGCACTTTAATACCGTCGCGAGCCTTTACAAAAATACGCTCAGAGGCATAGTTATCTGCGTTAAAATCACCTAACACAGTTTGCTGTTTAAGTTGCGTTTTATCACCCGACTTAAGGTCAATATCGTACGAGGTACCTGGTGTAGTCATACTCGTATAGTAAACACGTAATTTGTCGCTGTTTATATCGTTATTGCCATAGCTTGCAATGGTATACGCACTGTCGTTAAAGCTTAGCGTATGCTCTTCTCCAGTAGTTAAATGGCGTACAATAAGGCGCGACTGACCCTGCTCTCGTTCTTGGTACACAAGGTAGTCTTTAAATAAATCAACGCCTTCAAGCTTAATATCATCGCGCGGGGCAATCACCGTTTGCCAATTTGCTTTATCATGCGCTTTATCTACATCCACTTTCATAAGCTGAAAGTTAACCGCATTTAAGTTAGTAACGATGTAGTACGTATTGCCAAGCTTTGAAATACTGTATTCAAGGTCGTCCTCACGCTCAATTAAGCGCTTAGGTTTTGCTTTAATATCATCTGCACTGAGTACCGACATACCAGAGGCATTGGTGCTGCTGTGCCAAATATATATTTCTGAGCCATCTTTGCTCTTACTAATACCTGTGTAATAGCTTGTATCAGTTTCTTCGTAAATTAGTTCATCATCACTTTGTGGTGTGCCTAATGTATGGCGGTAAACTTGATAGCCAAGTAAGGTTTGTGCATCTTTTTTAATGTAATAAAAGGTTTTATTATCGTTTGCCCAAATAACGCCGCCATTTGTTCCCTCAAGCGTGTCTTCGAGCAACTGTCCTGTGGTTAGATCTTTTACCTTTATGGTGTAAATTCTACGGCTAACAGTATCTTCCCCGTACGCCATTAAATTTCCGTTAGTGCTTACAGATAAGCCACTGACAGCAAAGTAGTCGTGATCTTTGGCCAACGCATTTACATCTAAAATAACTTGCTGATCACTGCCTTTAAAGTCGCTACTGCGAACATAAGTAGGGTATTCGTTTTCGCCACGGGTTTGCGATGAATAAAAATAATCACCTCTTTTTACTGGCACCGAGTCATCGTCTTTTTTAATACGCCCTTTTAGCTCTTCAAATAACGAATCTTGCAGCGTTTTAGTATGCGCAAGCATTGCATCGGTATAGGCGTTTTCTGCATTTAAGTAACTTATAACCTCTGGCGCTTTACGCTCGTCATCACGTAGCCAGTAGTAATCATCAATACGCGTATCGCCATGAATCGTCATTTCATGCGGTACTTTTTTAGCAATCGGCGCCACGGCGCTCACTGGTTTTTCTGTTTGTTGAGTTTGCATCGTTGTTGCTGTCTCTGAAGGTGTACTTTTTGGCGCATTATCACACCCTGCTAGCACCGCGAGTGATAACGCCGCTAGCGTAAATGAAGAACGAATCATTATTAAATCTCTATGTTTTTTATTATTGATGATATTAAATATACCTAATAATAAAGCGTGATGTAATTTAGTTTGTGAAGCTATGTAAAAAGGGAGCCGAGGCTCCCTTTAAAATAACTCAGTAGTTATAAAATTACTTTTGTTTACGACGGCGCATAAATGCAAACGGCGCAGCAAGTAACGTTAACCAAGCGAGTGAGCCCGATGAACCATTGCTTTCAGGCTCTGGAGTTGGGGTCACAGGCTGAGGGTCTGCAATGGTATCGTTAACAACAATTGATACCATGGTTTCTTCAGCAGTCGTGCCTGATGCTTCACGCACTGTGTATGTAAAGCTATCTTCACCAGAGAACTGCGCATTTGGCGTATAATCAATTGTGCCATCTTCATTCACTGTAGTTGAACCATTTGCAGGTGCAGAAGCCACCTCAACAGTTGATGCGACTAGGCTGCCTTTAATTCTTACGCCTTTATGGGCAGAGAATTCTGCATTTTCTGTTTCTGAAGAAGCTACTGCGTCAAATACAAAACGCGACTCAGCCATATCATTAGCTAATACATCAATAGTCACTGTTTGCTCTTCATCAACTTCTACAGAATCTGCTGCTGTGTAATGGCTGCGATCTTTTGCAAAAGCTTGGTATTGAATATCAACCACACCGCCTTTAATTTGATCGACTAAGTAGCCACTACCAATACCATTACCCGTTGGAACGGTGTCTAGCATAGCTCCTACGTTACCATCGGCAGACTCTACACCCGCAGAGTAAGGAGCAGGCAATGTGGGTACATCAATGTAATTCATACGTATTTCATCAGTGCCTTCTTTTAAGATCACTTGGAACGTGTACTTATCACCTGAAGCGCTACCCCAAAGCTCAACATCATGCCATTCTACAACAACATAACCGCTATCAAATTTAGCAACATAGATCTCACCGCCACCAGACGTACCACCCGCTAAATCAAAGTCAGCCCAAAGCGGCGCTATAACACCGTTAGGTGTACGTGCATTAGGCATTGCTTGAGGGCTCCAAGAGTTAGTGGTGTTTACATCTGCACCAACAGCAATAAAGCCATTATCTGAGATGGTAAATGCTGAGTACTCTTTCCCATCAAAAATAAAGTCAGCTTCAACCGTAATGGTTATTTCATCACACCCGTCAGGACACGCTTGAGGCTCAAAGTCATCATCAGCCAATGAGAAGGTACCTAAGAAATCACTGCTGTTAATAGCAAACTCTTTTGGCCCTAATGTACCCGTCCAGGTAAGCTCTTTGTTGTCTTCACTTAATGTTACTTCACCTGCACCATTAGTCACTTCAACAACAGGCGCTGCACCTTTTAAAAGCTCCGCATTCTCATCAAGTTTTACATTTACAGATAGCTCTTCAGTAAATAGAGTATTGTTGAATTGCACCCCTATTTTTGCTGGAGTAGAAGAGTTTAAAGAGTCGGCATCGACTGTTGCGCTAAACACACTGCTATTGGTTGCTTCGTTATCATAAATAGCAAATGGTAAATGCGCGACTTGGCCTGTTTCAGTATGAGTCCATACAACGTGACCAAAGTTCCAACCTTTAACATCATTAAACGTTGAATCAATATCTAGGTTAAACTCAGCCATGTCTGTGCTTGTTTCAGCACCCTCTGAATCAGTAGAAGTAGAACCATGTGCACCCAGTGTAACTGTATTAGGAGACACAGAGATTTCTGCGCCTTGCATATCTGTTACTACTTTTGCCGTCCACTCGCCAGCTGTATCTGTCATGTTTTGCACGGTATTTGAGAAACTACAAACGCTTAAACAGCTCGGATCGGCGTAAGAGCCATGTTCAAACGTAAGCGCTGCCTCTAGCGCATTAGGTACATCTAATCGACCAGCACCTACATCAAAGGCATCAGCTTTTGTCACTAAGTCTTCTTTATGTAGACCATCCATTTTAGATGAACTCATAAGTGCGGTTTTAATCTGTACCGCATTCCATTCTGGGTGAGCTTGCTTCATCAGCGCTGCTGCACCTGCAACATGTGGGCTCGCCATACTTGTACCTGAAATAGCGTTAAAGGTAATGCCATTTCCTTCATCTGGCGAATACGCAGATAAAATATCAGTACCTGGTGCTGCAATATCAGGTTTTAAGAAGCTAGGCTCACCATTAGGGCCACGCGAACTTGAAGAATTGACTGCATCAGTAAATTTCTCTTGAATTGTTCTTTTAACACTAGGATCGAGTGATGCAATAACTGGCTCTTCAGCTGCTGTTAAAAGCTCAACTAAGCTTAAACCATCTTCTTGGCTGATTGCTGAGGCTGGAATTGTAGCATCATCCATAGACATGCCCATTGCACCGCCTGCAACATTGTTGTGGATAATTACCGCTGTTGCACCTGCTTTTGCCGCATTTTCAGCTTTAGCTGAAAATGCACAGCTACCACGAGAGATAAGTGCAACAGAATCCGCAAATGAGATATCCTCAGCGAACTCTTCACACCCTTCAAAGTTATCAGGCGCTACAACCTGCGCAGAAATTATAGGGAGCGAGATTGGGTCTGTTAATAAACCGTTGCTTCCTTCAATACTTAAATAAGTTTCGCCTGCCACTTCAACTTGCTGAGAGAAAAAACGCCCTGTTTGCGTATTGGCCACTGTGAGACCCGATTCTATACAGCTAGGACAACCAATAGTTTGTGCGCCGTTACCATCGTTACCTGCTGCGGTTACAACCACTACACCGGCTTCTTCTGCAGCGGTGAATAAATCACTGTACGCACTACCAGAAGGGTTGCCACCTGGACCACCGCCCCACGAGTTGTTAATTACGTCTGCGCCATCTTTAATGGCTGCTTCTAATGCAGCCATGAGCGCTACAGTTGTACCGCTGCCTCGCCCATCGGCTGTGTGCCAAAGCGCTTTGTAAGCCATTAATTGTGCTGCTGGTGCTACACCTGAGATTGACACGTTATTGTCTTGGTAAGTAATTTCAATTGGGTTACCTACAGCGGTACCCGCAACATGCGTTCCGTGACCGTCGTATCCTAGTGGAGAGCCAATATATTCATCAGGGTGAACATCACTTGGTGTTGGGCCAAATGCACGCGCCACAATTAGTTTATTATTACAAAAATTTGCTTCACCGCCCTCTATACGACAGTAATCAGGGTTTTCTGCGATGTAAGCAGCCTCTTCTTCACTAAACTCTGCAGCTGCGAAACCCACATCTGAAAACATTGGGTTTTCTGGGCGAATACCCGAGTCAATGATCGCAACTTTAACGCCTTTACCCGCTTCAGATTGGCCACCAAGCGCCTGCCAAGCCTCCACGCCTCTAATTACATCAATAGAAGCATCCATTAATGTGTGGTACTCAGTATCTAAAAATACTTTTTTAACACCCGCAAGTTTAGCGAGTTTTTCACGCTGTCCTTGCTCACCCTCTACTACGATGCCATTAAAAAGGGTGCTGAATGAGTGTGATACAGCGCCCCCACTAACAGACGCAGCTACTTGTGCTACACTTTTTTGCTTGGCTTTTAAGTAACTGCTGTATTTTAAAGCGGGTGCTGAACTAAGTTTAATTTTACTATCACCAGTAACGGCGGCAGAGGTTGCTTCAAGCCCTGCGATACCGCCTTTGTAGGTTGCTAGCGGCTCATCTTCAAGCTGGATAATATAGCGTGCTTTAGTAGAGATGGTTTTATCTTGAGAGTATGTTTTTACACTTGATGTTTCTGGGACGTATCCTTTAGATAAATCAGGTGTAGCCGCTACGCCGTATGACATCATAGCTAAACCTATAGCTGATGAAATAGCGGTTCTTTTCAGTGTTATATTAGACATTATTTCCCCTGGAGTGTGTTTTATATTATTGTATTTACTCAATTCGATATTATTAGAATTGTGATTTTAATATAGAACTTCAGCCCCTAAGCTAGCAACAACTCAATTACAACTAGATTACAAAGGTGCAAAAAAAGCCCTTCACAAAAATCATAAGTGAATAATAAAAAACAAGTTTTTAGCTAACCGGCATTTGTAAATCACTGTAAACAAACCCTAACTTCTCTATGGAAAATGAATGAGTAACGATGTTATAAATATTTTAACCATGGCTAAAGTAATTCAGACTGCCGTCGCCCCTGTCTTTTTAATTACGGGAATTGCAGCCACACTCGGAGTTTTATCTAATCGTTTAGCGCGCATTACTGATCGTGCGAGGCAACTTGAGCGAAAACTTAAAGTAAGCACCGATGAAGACTTTAATAAAACCTTGGCCACAGAGCTACGCGCCCTGTTAAAGCGCTCGCGATGTATTCACATTGCTTTTAGTATGAGCGTTTTAAGTGCTTTGCTAGTATGTGCCGTGGTAATGCAGTTGTTTTTATCGCATATTCAATCTATTAATTTAGGGGTAACCATTGCAAGCTGCTTTGTTGCTGCAATGGCCTTATTAATATGTGGTTTTATGTCGTTACTTGGTGAAGTATTTTTGGCCACACGTAGTATGCGCCGAGGGATGATTTTTGCTGATATTAATGATTAGCAATAAAAAAGCCCGAGGCTTTGCTCGGGCTTTTATCACAACATTTTAATTTTATTGTGCAGTATAAATAGTCTCTAACACTTCAATTCGTGCTTCTTTAGTATAGTCAGATGACTTTAACTGTTCTGCAGCAGCTAAAATATCTTGACCATCATTAACAGCTAATACCGCTATTTTAGTGCCTGGGAAAACAGACACTACCTTCAAGCCAGATAGCTGAGCTACCTCTGTTGCGTTCATGTCATCTTTAAGCAAAATAGTGATATTGCCAGAAAGCGACGTTAAGTTATTTGTTAGTACATTACGTACCAGCGTCCCTTTTGTTACTAACGATGAAGCCTCAGAGGATTCAACAACCGCCATCTCACCTTTAGTAGAAACAACATACTCATCAGCAGCAACACTTGCTGGTACTAAACGTAAGTTTTTTTCTACAACGTAAGAGCCAAAGTCGGTTTTGCTGTATTTCACACTATTTACCGGCTTTTTTGAAAGTTGCAGTTCTTTATCTGCTACTGAACTCGCTGTTGCACTTAGAGAAATACACGCAGCAGCACCTAAAATAACTAATTTATTCATTTTCATATCTATATTCCTTACTCTTGACCTGCGTGACCAAATGCTCTTAACGAAACACCTTCTAAAACGCTTGCAGCACGGTTATTTGAAATACCAGTAACTTCAAGACCATTTTTAATACCATCAGTGAAAGCAAAGCTATCCGCTGCGGCATCAAGAACGCGAATAGTCCACGTACCTTTTGTTGTCTCGCCATAAAAAGCATTAGACATAAGTACCGCATCCTTTAAAACATAGCCTGTGCTCCAACCGTTAGTAAAGCTATAAGCCGGGTAGAATAGAGCTTGTTTAGACGCAAGTAATACACTGCGGGTGCCTGATGGAGACGTTACTTCAATAGCTAAATCGGTACCAGCAGAGGTTTGAGTTCCATCAGCTAGCCCAAAGCCCATTTCAGCATTGCTTACGTCAAACTTAAACTGCATTGCTTCAATGTTTAACTCTTCTTCAACAATGATTTGCTGTGTAACACCTGCAGCACTGTTGTCTGGAATTTCTAGCGTAAGGGCATCTTCTTCAACAACAGAACCAACACCATTCCATTGTGTGATAACTTGCTCGCCTAATGCTACGTCGTACTCTTTTGCCATCTCAACGGCAGCACCAGCATCTACACGTCCAAAACCATATAAGTTATTAAAGTTATAACCTGCTGCATTTTCAACCCAGCCGTCATGCGCTACAAATTCACCTTCACCAACGCTAAGGGTTACAACTTCATCTTCTGCATCGTTGACTGTGCTGGTAGTAGCTAAGATATGACGAACGTCGCGCCATGTTAGCTCTGGATTAGCTGATAAGATCAGTGATACTACACCTGACGCATTAGGTGCTGCTGAAGAAGTACCATTAAACGTTGAGGTATAGTTACAGCTAGCGTTATCTTCATGGCCTGGATAGTTGAATGAGTATTGCGATGCCGCAAAGTCTTCGCCATATGCTGCAGCCCATGCCGTAATCGAGCTACCATTAAAGCCTGAGTACCCGTTAATACAGGTCATTTGGTCAGTTGTTACCATAGCAGGCGCCCACCGCCCGTACTCACCTGCAGGGGCTGAAACCATTAGGTTAGCACCACCGCTTGAGTAGCTTGTATGTGTACCATCAGCGTTTACAGCTGCAACGCTTAAGTAATATGGGTGACCTTGGCTTGGCTCAAACGCGCCGTTATAACAAGTAAGGCCTAACTCATTTGCGCCGTTATCAGCACATAACGAGCCTTCACCGCTACCATCGACAAACGAGTTACCGCTTGATTTCATGTTTAGCGCACCTTTACCATCACGAAGGCTAAGGTTAGGGTAAGACTCGATAGCTTCATCTAGCTCTGAGTAACCAATAAACGTTGGGAAGGTAATACCGTAGCTGCGGTTAAAAGCAGAAATGTTTTCTGATGTGCTAATGCCGCTACCAGGGAAACCATGAGCGAGTAATTCGGTTTGCTCAATTTTATCGCCACCTAGGTAGTTCATGCCAATGAGACCAGCATCTGGTGCAACACCGCGCCCGCCTTTACCATTCCAGCCTTTTGCTGCAATTAAGCCTGCAACACTAGTACCGTGGTCACCACTGTTTGACAAACTTGTAGGGTCGGTACGGTCAAGCGCCTCTGCATCTAAGTTTAGAGAGCGATTAGGTAAAACGTTATCAACTAAATCTTCGTGACGAATTTCCATACCAGAGTCAACAACAACCGCTGTTACGCCAGCACCTGTAACACCTTGAGCATAAGCTGCTGCTACGTTCATATCTTCGCCAGCAACCAACTCTTCTGCTTCTGACTCTGCAAAACTAGCATTAACCCTTTCTTGCGCTTCTTCCTCAGTATCGCCATCCTGATTAACGTAAAAATCTACTAAACCTTGCTTCATATCATCGCTTAAAGCATATGATTTTTGACCTGTGTTACGCAGGTGCCACTGCTGATTAGCTAATGGATCTGATGCTATTTCTGTAATATTTAGCTGTGCAGACGCTGTTTTACCATTTGCATTAGCGGTGTAATCAATTACGGCATCTTCACCGGTAACAGACACATAGGTGAAGGTATCGCCTTCAACAGTGAGTAAGCCGTGGCTAAAAGTATATACGCCATCTTGTGCTTCAACCGCTTCACCATTTTCAGTAAATGTATAACTTAGTGTATCGCCATCGTTATCACTTGCATTAAACTCAGCTGTTACAGGTACCCATTGCTTTAAACCGGCAACGGCTACATCGCTTGCTTTTGGTGCAACATCAGTTACTACAGCAACTTGGCTATTATTGTCATTGTCGCTGCCACCACACCCTGCTAGCGTCATAACTACTGCGGCAGAAAGCGCCGACATTTTAAAGATATTATGCTTCATAAACTTCCTTCGTTATTTATTTTTATGATGACTCAAGGTACACAACAGGGCACTTAATAACAACGCACTGTTTACAGTCGTTAACAATAAAATGACAAGGTGTAATGATATATTCAGAAAACAAGCTATGAGGCATTAAAGTTTCACTTGAATAAAATAAGTAATCGATTCAAGATGTCTAATTAGTAGATATAATTTCTTACAGGGGCAAAATATGAAATTTAAACAATTTTTAGCAGGGGTTGCTTTAGCAACATGTACACTTAGCGTATCTGCAAATACTGCATTTAAAGAACCAAGTGATGCTATTGAATACCGTCAAGCTGCATTTTCTATGATTTCAGTGCAAATTAGCGATATGGGCGCAATGCTAAAAGGTAAAATTCCTTTTGATGCAGAACAATTTAAAATGCGCGCCAATAACGCAGCCGCCCTTTCTAAAATGCCATGGGAAGCGTTTTACGAAGGCACAGATAAAGGTGATACAGCAGCCTTAGCTGATGTATGGTCAGACAATGCAACCTTTGTTAAAAAAGCCAATGCCTTCGCGGCCAATGCAGATAAGCTAGCTTTAGCAGCTCAATCTGGCGATAAGGCGGTAATTGGTAAAGCATTTGGCGCTTGGGCCAAAGGCTGTAAAGATTGCCACAAGCAATTTAAAGACTAATTACAATTAAAACAACGCACACTAAAACGGCGCTTTATGCGCCGTTTTGTTTTTTGTTAGCTATTAACTTAGCAAGTAATTAAGTGGTTCTTTGCCCCATGTAACAGCTAGTAGCACTAGCAACCCTACAAAAATAGCCCACGCTAACCAAGGTGCCTGGGTGTTATCTATATTAGCTTGAGTGGCTTGCTCGCTGTTAGCCTGTTTACCGGTGATCATTGCTTTGACAAGTGCCTTTCCTTTTATTTTATACACAACTATGGCAGTAACATGCAGGCATATAGCATAAAATAAAATATCGAAATTAAGGCGGTGCAGCCAATTTGCAAAATCAACTGTTGAGCTCGACACGTACTCCACCAAAGGTCCATCAGTCAAAATGCCATCACTGCTCATTAGCCCAGTTACTAACTGCACTATAATAAGCACAAAAAACAACAAAACCATGTAGCTACCTGGCGCCGAATGACCCACCCTTTTACTAGGATTTTTAAACTCTTTAAGTACTGCTATTGGCGAGTGCAGTAACGCGCTTAATTTTGCCGTTTTACTGCCCACCAGCCCCCACACTAAACGAGTCACTATTAATGCGATTGCAAAAAAGCCAGCCACAAAATGTAGCTCAATCATGCCCTCGTCAATGCTAAAGTAAAGCACAGCAATATTAATCACTAATAACCAATGAAAGCTTCTTATAAAGCCATCCCATACTTTTATACTTTGCATATAAATCCTCAACTTGTTGCCAGTCTTTGGCACATTATTTTGATACTAAAACTATTATTCCAAAGTTTTACTAGTGCTGCATTAATGATATTACATAAAGCCCTATTTATGGCACACTAAACGCACACATATATTACCTACTTGTATTAATGAATATAACTAAACGCGCAGTATTAAAAGGTTTTTTTGACATGCTCCCGCTTTGCTTAGCGGTTGTTCCTTGGGGGATATTATGTGGCTCTTTAGCGATTCAAAATGGCTTTAGCCCCTTAGAAACACAAACAATGTCACTACTTGTATTCGCGGGTTCTGCACAATTAGTTACCATTGAACTAATGGCCGGTAACACCCCTTTACTGACTATTCTATTTACCACATTTATTATTAGCTCTCGGCATTTTTTATACGGTTTAGCCGTACGCCATAAAGTTATTTCACAACCATTACGGTGGCGCTTACCAATCAGTTTTGTACTAACCGACGAGCTGTTTGCCTTTTCGCATCACCGCAAAGCCTATAAAACAAAAGCGCGCCTAATATACGCTTTAAGTGCGGGTTTTAGTTTTTATATTGCATGGAACCTTTGGACACTCATAGGCATAGTTGCAGGAAGTGTGCTCCCTGATTTAACAAATTTAGGGCTCGACTTTGCTATTGCAGCTACATTTATTGCACTTGTGGTACCGGGCATAAAAAATTTAGCCTCGCTGGTTACAGTGATTGTTGCGGGTATTAGCGCCACACTTTTAAAAAGCACGGGATTTGAATTGTGGTTAGTTTGTGCTGCTCTACTTGCAATGAGTGCAGGCTACTTTACTGCAAGGCTTACACAAAAAAAGGACAGCCCATTATGATGCTCACTATATTATTAATGGCGTGTATTACCTTTTTTACTCGTTACTTATTTTTACATCAACGCCTTGGTTTTAAAGTGGGCCCTAAAATGCAGCAGTTTTTAAGCTTTAGCGCACCCGCTGTACTAACCGCTATTTGGGTACCCATTATTTTTATAAATGAAGAGGGGATCAACCTAAACTGGCACAACCCATATTTAAGCGCAGCTATCGTTGCCATTATTGTTGCCTATAAAACACATAATATTTATTACACAACGCTTGCCAGTATGGGGTTATTTTTAATTTTAAATTAGGGCGTGTTGACCTTTGGCGTTTGAATTTGCAGCAGTATGTTTGGTTCTTAGGCAAGGCAGAGCCTATGAAGTGTGGTTATTCCCCATAAATAGGCGATAACGTAGCATAAATGCCAAACATGCGCTGCCCTTTGGGTTCTGCCTAGGGGCGATAAACTCTTTGTTGCCTACATGGGTGTA
>NZ_PNCU01000060.1:0-13603 GCF_005886915.1 Pseudoalteromonas sp. S3776
TACAGCTTACAGCTTACAGCTATGCTTTAAATTACAGAACCTAACTGGAAAATTGGCAAGTACATGGCAACAATTAGGCCACCTACAAGCACACCGAGTACGGCCATAATAAGCGGCTCTAATAAGCTAGATAAGCCATCAACGGCATCATCCACCTCTTGTTCATAAATAGTCGCTACTTTTGCAAGCATACCATCAAGCGATCCTGACTCTTCACCAATGGCTACCATTTGAATCACCATATCAGGAAATATTTTAGCATTACGCATCGCCCAGTTCATTTGGTTACCCGAGCTCACCTCTGCTTTAATATCTAAAATAGCATAGCGGTAAACAGCATTACCTGAAGCACCTGCTGCAGAATCTAATGCATCAACCAATGGTACACCTGCCGCAAATGTGGTCGAAAGCGTACGGGCATAACGGGCAACAGCTGCTTTATTTAAAATCATACCAATTACAGGGAGTTTTAATATAGCTCTGTCGGTTGCATCTCTAAGTTTTAAACTTCTGAGCTTAGCTTCTTTAAACGCATAGCCAAAGCCAACAATGGCTATTAACATCATCCACCAATATTCTTGCATAAACTCAGAAATGCCAATAACAAATAAGGTGAATGCAGGCAGTTGTGCGCCAAAGCCTGCAAATATATCTTGAAACTGAGGAACTACAAAGATAAGTAATATAGAAGTTACAATGCCAGCGATAACCAATACTGAGATAGGATAAAACATCGCTTTTTTAATTTTTGATTTCAGTGCTTCAGATTTTTCTTTATAAAGGGCAACACGGTCAAATATTTTATCAAGCGCACCTGATTGTTCGCCTGAGGCAACTAAATCACAATATAAATCATCAAAATAGCGAGGGTGTTTTCTAAGTGCTTGAGATAATGGTAGGCCTGCTTTCACCTCATCACCAATAGTTTCCATTAACTTACCAACACTTTTATTGGTGGAACCTGAGCCAATCATTTCGATAGCTTGAATGAGTGGTACGCCGGCCATTAACATAGTGGCAATTTGGCGTGTAACTAGAGCAATATCTTTAGGCGTGATTTTTTGAACACTTTGTATGCCAAATAATGGCTTAGGCTTGCGCTTAACTTTTGATGGAGTAATGCCTTGTTTTCTAAGCTGAGCTTTCACAAGAGCAACACTAGAGCCTGTTAGCTCTCCTTCAAGCTTTTTCCCTCGTGCACTTACGCCTACCCATTGAAAGGTATCAAGGCCTTTATCTTCTTGTTTTTTTGCCATTGGAAGTACTCAGTTTTATTCTGGTTAAAGATTTATAATCATCATAAGCATAACTTAAACTAATGATTCTTGGTAGAAAATATGTTTTGTCAAAAACGCTGGCCAACAGACCAAAACCGTGGGCCGTATATATAGCCTTTATCAGGGTCTATATTATTATAAATTTCTATTGCTTTTTGTAAGTAGAATGCCCATCCGAGAATAAATACGCATCCTAAAAAAAGTTTTACATACACATTAATAGAAAGTGGCTGGTTTTTATTCTTATAAAGCCTGCCAATTAGTAAGCCCCACATAATAAATAATAGAGTTTGTGAAACGGGCATCACGTGCACACCAGAAAATAACGAATAGGTTAAACCTATAGTAAAGGAATAAAAAATAGCTTCTGTAGCTATATCATTTTTATGTTTTCTTAAGTGTCTAAATGCTTTTTTTAGTGTTGTAAATACCAACACAATAATACATGTAAGGGCTATTCCACCCCATTCATTGAAAATTTCAATTAATGAGTTATGTGGATGGCTAAAGGGGGCAGAGGTTCCCAGCGACATTTCAAATACCCCGGGACCATTTCCTATTAGTAAGTTCTTCCAAGTCAAATTGGATAGCGTATTCTGCCACAAGTCAATTCGTCCTGATGAGCTTGTACGGAGTATTTCAGCGCCTCCTTGATTAAGTGAATCTAGTACATAAAAACTAACATAGCTTACAACTAGGCAAACTAACCCTTTTAGTATTTGCTTTTTTAAAGAGGTTTTTAATATAAGTGCTAACACCGAGAAGGTTAGAAAAGAGAGTAAAGCGCCACGGGCTTGCCCAATAAATACGAGTAACAGGTTTAAAAATAAAACCATGAATACGATGCGCTGAATTTTCCTAAACTTCAAAAGCAGTATTAACAAAGGCAGAATAAATACCTGTACCTGATTAAAAAATCGGATGTTGATAAAGCCAGAATATATTATGTAAGGATTTAGTGGTTGCTGCTCAGAAAGCGTAAAAATGATATTGAGCAAACAAATTAATACTAAGCTTGTGTGGGATATTAATAATGCATAAATGATAAATAAAATAGATTTCTTATCACTTATGGTACTTACATAGTACATACATACAATAAGTAAACTTATATGAAATGTATAAAGCAAACTAAAGCTTGGCTCATGACTCATTAAGGATGATAAATAACCAAAAGAGATAAATATAATGAATAACAAGTAACTTTTTTTATCCAATGATCTCATAACAGGTTTCTTATTAGAGATAAAAGCAGTGATAACGAGAAAGCTTACGCTAAGAAAGAAAGTTATTTGAATGATTCGTTGGTGGTTATGATAATCGTATGAAGTTATTGGTATAAAAGGTGTTAGTGTGCAGAGAAAGAGCAAGCTGATGGTTAATCTTTTGAACTGATTTACTTTATTCATAATTGCCAATTTTACGCATTAAAAAAGCGCCAGCTGAGGCGCTTTTTTTAATTAATAAAGCATTAAGATTGTGGACATGTTTTAGGTGCTAATGTTTCATCATCAAGCTCAGATGTAGCACATGACCACTCACCAGCGTCGGTTCTGGTCCAAGTAAGTGTTGCACCTTCAATTTGAGTAGGGGCATTAACAACAACACATTGAATTGTATCTTCACCAGTTGTAATAGTACAATTTTGAGTTGGTGATGATAAGCCCGTTTCTGCTAGAGTAGGAGTTTCAACACCATTATTTTTTGCTATCTCAAAACCGGTTCTACCAGATGAAATTTCAGCTAAAGCTGCTGTTAACTTCGAAGTTGATTGGTATTTAGAATAAGCAGGCAATGCTACCGCTGCAAGAATACCGATGATTGCTACAACAATCATTAATTCAATTAGGGTGAAACCCTGTTGTTTTTGAGTCATTGTTTTCATGTTTCCTCTCCTAAAGGATAATGTTTTGTAAGGTAGTCAGGTTAGTGGCGACAGTGCCAAGCTAAAATTACCTGATTAACTTTACAGATTTACTTAAAAATAAATTTTCACGTACTTTTAGCCTTAGGTATGAAACACAAAAGCTAAATGTGAGTTCATTATGTTGCAACTTGTACAGGCTACCTAAACACAAAGTAGACTAAATATAGGAAACATACTGACCATTTGCTTTAATCTTTTAAGTATTTTTTTAAGATTAAAACAAAAAGCAGTTACTTATTACTATATTTTTCAAAGAAGTAATACAACAGGGTTAGTCTAACACTTTTTATATGCTTAAAGCACACATAATTTTCTAAAAAGGATACTTTATTTAACAAGTTGTTACAAAGTAATCCTTTTGGATTATTAAAAGTCTTTTCATGCGTTTTGTCAATTAATTAGAACTAATATGACAAACTTATCGCTGTGCTTTTATACAAAACGCATCGATAAATCGATTGATTGTAAATTTTTTGTTAGAGCGCCGCTTGATATAAAGTCGACACCTGCTTGTGAGTAAGTTTTAACTGTTTCTAGCGTCATATTGCCAGAAACCTCTAATTTAGCGCGCTTATTAGTAATGACAACAGCTTGTTGAATTTGTTCCACACTAAAGTTATCGAGCATGATTATATCGGCACCTGCATTAATGGCTTGCTCGAGTTCATGTAACGACTCTACTTCTACTTCTACTGGTTTTGTGGGGTGGTTTTGCTTGGCTTGTGCGACAGCTTTATCAATACCGCCACACGCTGCTATGTGGTTTTCTTTAATTAAAAACGCATCGAATAGGCCTATACGGTGGTTTGCACCGCCACCGCATTTAACAGCGTATTTTTGAAGTAGCCTGAGTCCGGGTATTGTTTTACGGGTATCGAGCAGTTGGGTTGTGGTGCCGCTTAGTTCTTTTACATAATGTGCGGTAGTTGTGGCAGTACCCGAAAGCGTTTGTACAAAGTTAAGCGCGGTACGTTCGGCTGTTAAAATAGCGCGGGCAGCGCCTTTAGCGGTAAATAAGGTGCTATTTGCTGGTACAAAGTCGCCATCATTTACAAGTACGTTAATTTCAACGCTTGGATCTACCTGTTTAAACACTTCTATAATTATGTCTTTACCACAAAAAACGCAATCTTCACGGGTAATCACTTTGGCATTTGCGTGCTCATTTTGCGGGATAAGTTGCGCGGTTATATCACCATCTTGCGCAGTTTGATAATTTAGATCTTCATCTAAGGCGAGGGTAACAAGTTGAGTAATAAGCGAGTGCGAAATTGACATATGAAGGCTCATAAGTGTTAATAAATTAAGCAAATTTTACTATGTTTAAATAGCTAAGAGAAGCGCTTTTAAATAAGTGAGGCTATTACACCTGCATATAGAGCACACCCGCTAAAAGCCGCTTTGCTAAGCGGTTACATGTTGACTAACCGTAATGGCTATCATTCTGTATTTAAATCCTTTAGCATCAAGCTTATGTATACCGTGGTTTTAAAATAATGCAAATAGATTCAAGCGGCGTTGTCGCTAATATAACACTGCGGCCCAGTACGCATTTTGATGAGCGCCCTAAAAATACCGATATTTCGCTGTTGGTTATTCATAATATTTCCCTGCCGGCTGGGCAATTTGGCACCGAACACGTTGATGCCCTGTTTATGGGTGAGATTGATTGTAATGCGCACCCCACCTTTTGTGATTTAAATGGGCTTAGAGTCTCGGCGCACTGTTTTATAAAACGTACAGGCGAGATTATTCAATATGTGCCATTTAATAAACGCGCATGGCATGCTGGGCAGTCTGAGTATGCTGGGCAAAGTGCGTGTAATAATTTTAGTATAGGTATTGAGCTTGAGGGCACAGATACCACACCTTATACTCAGGCGCAGTACACAAGCTTACATAACCTGACAAAGGCTATTATGATTCGCTACCCGCTTATTACCACAAAGCGTATAGTAGGGCATTGCGATATAGCACCTGGGCGAAAAACCGACCCTGGGGAAAGTTTTAATTGGCCTGCTTATATAAGTAGGCTAGAGCAAGCAAATTAAGTGAGTCGCTATCATGATTTTAGTTTCTATAATTATTGCACTAATACTTGAGCGCTTAGGAGCTCGCTCTCAGTACTGGCAAATTAGCTATTACGCTAATGGTTATTTAAACCGTTCGGGTAAGTTACTTAGTGAAAAAGGATTATTTAGCTCGGCAATTGGCTTTTTAATTTGGCTAGTGTTGCCGGTAGTGGCTGTGGCGCTTATATATGTTCTTTCTGACTTTGTACTGTGGCAATTAGCTATAAATGTTGTGGTTTTATTAGTTTGCTTTGGTTGTGCTAAGCACCGGGCTTTATATAAGTCGTACTTAAATGCATTAACGCGAGATGATAAAACCGCGGCTTCATTATACGCACTCCAAATGGGGCAGAAACACTTAGAGGATGAGGAAGGCGGAGAAACATTTGGGCAAACCTTAGCGTGGATCAATTTTAGATTTTACTGCGCCGTAATTTTTTGGTTTGTTGTGCTTGGCGCCCCAGGCGCAGTATTGTATGCAATAGTGCGTACACTTGCCGATTTAGTAAAAGAAAACCACAAAGTGGTGTTTGCTAATCGCTTTAAGTTGCTGCATAAATTTTTATTTTGGCTAGATTGGCTACCTGCACGTGTTGCAAGCTTTGGCTACTTAGTTATTGGTAACTTTAATAAAGGCACAAGTTGTTGGTTGGATTATGTGCTGGATTTTAAAACATCAAACCGAAAAGTAGTTACATGTACAGCCCTTGCAGCCGAACAAGTAGAACAGCGTTATTACGGATGTGCCGTTGAAGCTACCTGTATGATTAAGCTCGTTAAACGCAATGTGCTCTTTTATTTAGTACTGATTGCACTGCTTACTTTATTTGGCGGTTTATCGTAGTCGCGATTTTATATCGCGCAATGTACGCCGCGCTTACGGTGAGTATCGCGGCAAGATAATTAGACGCGGGGTAAACTCGCCGCTCCCACCTTTTTGACTCAAAAACTAATTTCTTCAATAAATTCAACTAGAGTGAATATTCTAATTTATTCTGGTCAGACCATTTGTTTTCATCCTGTTAACGTTTGCACAAAACATCCACAATTTTGTACTGTTTTGAACTTCGTTCAAAATGCGTTACGCTAGCTTAATTGCTCAAATAAACCGTAAATTGACAGTTATTTGCCTTTTTGATACCTTATTGAAAATTTTTGGTATGACCAATTTACCTTTTGGGTAAATCGTCAAGCTCTAGGCCTTAAAAATTAGGCTTTTTAGTATTTATACAACGTGGACGTTGATTAATGTCTTTAAAGATTAAAGCAGCAAAATTATCTGATGTTATTTTACAGCAACTTGAGAACATGATTCTTGAGGGCTCATTAGCGCCAGGTGAAAAACTGCCGCCAGAGCGCGAACTAGCAAAACAGTTTGAGGTGTCTCGCCCCTCACTACGCGAAGCCATCCAAAAGCTAGAAGCAAAAGGTTTAGTGACTCGTAGGCAAGGTGGTGGCACGTTTGTAAAGAACCAGCTTGAAGAGGGGCTCACTGATCCGCTATTTGATTTGATCAGTAAGCATCCTGAATCACAGTTTGATTTACTTGAATTTCGTCATGCGCTTGAAGGGATCGCGGCTTATTATGCGGCGCTTCGTGGTACCAGCACCGATTTTACCAAGGTTAAACAAAGCTTTGATAAAATCGCCCAAGTTAATAACGATTTACAGCTAAAAGCCAAAGCAATTAATGCGTTTCACTTTAGTGTAGCCGAAGCCTCACACAACGTGGTTTTACTTCACTTAGTGCGAGGCATGCAAGCGCTACTGGAACAAAATGTATTGCAAAACTTAACGGTTTTATTAAAAAAACCAGATATTAGCAATCAATTAGCCCAGCATAGGCGCTTATTAATGGATGCCGTAATTGAGGGCAATCCAGAACAAGCCCGTTTAGCCAGTAATGCCCATTTAGCCTTTATTGAAGAAGCATTACTTGAAGCGGGTAAAGAGCATTCGCGAATTGAACGTAGTTTAAGACGCACAAAACAAAATTAAGCTAATACGCTGTACTTAGAACACACTAAATTAGGTATACGTGGTATTAAATTAACAACATTCGTATTTTAAACATAAGGAAACCTCCATATGTCTGAAGTCAATAAAATTGACGTAGACGCGCTAGAAACACAAGAGTGGTTACAAGCTCTTGAATCAGTTGTGCGCGAAGAAGGTGTTGAACGAGCTCAGTTTTTACTTGAGCAAGTGTTAGAGCAAGCCCGTTTAGACGGCGTTGATATGCCAACTGGCACAACAACTAACTACGTTAATACTATTCCAGTAGATCAAGAACCGGCTTACCCAGGGGATGTAAACCTTGAGCGTCGTATTCGTTCGATTATTCGTTGGAATGCAATCATGATTGTATTACGTGCATCGAAAAAAGATCTCGACTTAGGCGGCCATATGGCGTCTTACCAATCATCAGCTGCGTTTTACGAAGTGTGTTTTAATCACTTTTTTAAAGCGCCAAATGAAGTAGACGGCGGTGACTTAGTTTACTACCAAGGCCATATTTCTCCGGGTATTTATGCACGCGCATTTGTTGAAGGTCGTTTAACAGCTGAACAGCTTGATAACTTCCGTCAAGAAGTAGATGGCAAAGGCCTTCCTTCATACCCACATCCTAAATTAATGCCTGAATTTTGGCAGTTCCCAACGGTATCTATGGGCTTAGGTCCAATTGCGTCTATTTACCAAGCGCGCTTTTTAAAATACCTAGATGGCCGTGGCTTAAAAGACACTAAAAACCAACGTGTATACGCGTTTTTAGGTGACGGTGAAATGGATGAGCCAGAATCACGCGGCGCAATCTCTTTCGCTGCACGTGAAAAGCTAGACAACCTATGTTACCTAATTAACTGTAACTTACAGCGTTTAGATGGCCCAGTTATGGGTAACGGTAAAATTATTCAAGAACTAGAAGGCCTATTTAAAGGCGCTGGTTGGAACGTAATTAAAGTTGTATGGGGTAGCGGATGGGATATTCTGCTAGCTAAAGATACATCGGGTAAATTACTACAATTGATGAACGAAACAATTGACGGTGATTACCAAACATACAAAGCTAAAGATGGCGCGTACGTACGTGAGCACTTCTTTGGTCGTTACCCAGAAACAGCTGCACTTGTTGCTGATATGACGGATGACGAAATTTTTGCGCTTAAGCGTGGTGGTCATGAGCCATCTAAACTTTATGCTGCATTTAAAAAGGCTGAGCAAACAAACGACCGTCCTACTGTAATTCTTGCTAAAACTGTAAAAGGTTACGGCATGGGTGAAGCAGCTGAAGGTAAAAACATTGCGCACCAAGTGAAGAAAATGGACATGAGCCATGTTGAACACTTACGTGACCGTTTAGGCCTACAAGATTTAGTATCAGAAGAGCAAATTAAAGATCTTCCATACTTAACGCTTGAAGAAGGCTCAGAAGAATACAAGTACTTACACGCACGCCGTGAAGCACTTAAAGGTTACACACCTACACGTATTCCTAACTTTAGCGAAGAACTAAAACTGCCAGAAGTAGATGCATTTAAGCCGCTACTTGAAGAGCAAAAGCGTGATATCTCTACCACAATGGGCTTTGTACGTGCACTTAACGTGTTACTTAAAGACAAAGGCATTGGTAAAAACATTGTGCCAATTATTGCTGATGAAGCACGTACATTTGGTATGGAAGGTTTATTCCGTCAAATCGGTATTTACAATCCACATGGCCAAAACTACACCCCTCAAGACCGTGATATTGTTTCTTACTACAAAGAAGCAACATCAGGCCAAGTACTTCAAGAAGGTATTAACGAGCTAGGTGCAATGTCGTCATGGGTAGCTGCTGCAACATCTTACAGCACGAACGATTTACCTATGATCCCATTCTACATTTACTACTCTATGTTTGGTTTCCAACGTGTTGGCGACATGGCATGGATGGCGGGTGACCAACAAGCACGCGGTTTCTTATTAGGTGCTACGGCTGGCCGAACTACGCTTAATGGTGAAGGTCTACAGCACGAAGATGGTCACAGCCACATTCTTGCAAATACGGTTCCTAACTGTATTTCTTACGACCCAACATACGCATTTGAAGTAGCGGTAATTATTCAAGACGGTATTCGTCGTATGTACGGTGAAAACCAAGAAAATATTTACTACTACCTAACGCTTATGAACGAAAACTACCATCAACCAGCTATGCCAGAAGGCGCTGAAGAAGGTATTCGTAAAGGTATTTACAAGCTAGAAAGCTACGAAGGTAAAAAAGCCAACGTACAGCTATTAAGCTCAGGTACTATCATGACTGAAGTACGCAAAGCGGCAGCTATTTTAAGCGAAGAGTACGGTATTGCCTCAGATGTTTACTCAGTAACCTCATTCAATGAGCTTACGCGTGATGGTCAAGACGTTGAGCGTTTCAACATGCTTAACCCAGAAAGCAAGCAAAAAACACCGTACATTACGAGCGTATTAAACGACTCAGTAACTGTTGCCGCTACCGACTACATGAAAAACTACGCAGAACAAGCGCGTTCATTTATTCCAAGCAGCAACTATAAAGTGCTTGGTACAGATGGTTACGGACGCTCTGATAGCCGTGAAAACTTACGTCGTCACTTTGAAGTTAATGCAAGCTACGTGGTTGTTGCTACGTTATCTGAACTTGCTAAACGCGGTGATGTTGAAAAGTCAGTGGTTGTTGAAGCAATTAAAAAGTTCGACATTGACACAAACAAACTAAATCCACTGTACGCATAAGAGGTTTGCAATGAGTATTGAAATTAATGTACCAGATATCGGTGGCGATGACGTAGAAGTAACCGAAATTTTAGTAAGCGTTGGCGACAAAGTAGATGTTGATCAATCTTTACTTACCGTTGAAGGCGATAAAGCATCAATGGAAGTACCTGCTGCGCAAGCAGGTACAGTAAAAGAAATTAAAGTAAGCGAAGGCGACACGGTAACAACCGGTTCGTTAATTATGATTTTTGAAGGCGAAGAGTCAGGTTCACAAAGCGAGCCCGAAGCGCCGGCTAAAACTGAAGCATCTGCACCTGCAGAAGCTTCAGGTTCTTCAACTCAAGAAGTAACCGTACCAGATATTGGTGACGACGAAGTTGAAGTAACAGAAATCATGGTTGCCGTTGGTGATAGCGTAGATGAAGAGCAGTCAATTTTAAGTGTTGAAGGCGATAAAGCATCTATGGAAGTACCTGCACCTTTTGCCGGTACTGTAAAAGAAATTAAAGTAACCGAAGGCGACAAAGTAAAAACAGGCTCTTTAGTGTTTGTTTTTGAAGTTGCCGGTTCAAGTGCGCCAGCATCAGATGCGCCTAAGCAAGACTCTGCACCAGCAGAGCCTGCTCAAAGCGCCGAGCCAAGCACCAAAGAAGTAAACGTACCTGATATTGGCGATGATGAAGTTGAAGTAACTGAAATCATGGTAGCTGTTGGCGATAGCGTAGAAGAAGAGCAATCTATCTTAAACGTTGAAGGCGACAAAGCGGCAATGGAAGTACCAGCGCCATTTGCAGGTACAGTTAAAGAAATTAAAGTAGCTGCGGGCGACAAAGTAAAAACAGGTTCTCTTATTTTTGTATTTGAAGTTGCCGGTAGTGCACCTGCAAAAGCTTCAGCTACTGCTGAGCAAAAGCCAGCGGCTGCACCTGCAAAAACCGAGTCTACGCCAGCTCAAGCTGCACCTGCTGCTAAAGCAAGCAACGAAAGCTTTGAAAACAACAGCGCATATGCCCATGCATCGCCAGTTGTTCGTCGCTTAGCGCGTGAATTTGGTATTAACTTAGCAAACGTTAAAGGCTCAGGCCGTAAAAACCGTGTGGTTAAAGAAGACGTGCAAAACTATGTTAAAAACTTAGTTAAGCAAGTTGAATCAGGCCAATTACCAGCTGGTAAAGGCAATGCAGGCGGTAGTGAGCTTGGTTTAATACCTTGGCCGAAAGTAGATTTTGCTAAATTTGGCGAAATCGAAGAGAAAAAACTATCACGCATTCAAAAGCTATCGGGTAAAAACTTACACCGTAACTGGGTGCAAATTCCCCATGTTACACAGTTTGACGAAGCTGATATCACAAGCCTTGAAGTATTCCGTAAAGAGCAAAATGTACTTAGCGAGAAGAAAAAGCTGGGTGTTAAAATCACACCACTTGTGTTTGTGATGAAAGCAGCGGCAAAAGTACTTGCTGAATTCCCAACATTTAACTCGTCACTGTCTGAGGATGGCGAAAGCTTAATTCTGAAGAAATACATTAACATTGGTGTTGCGGTAGATACACCTAATGGCTTAGTTGTTCCAGTGTTTAAAGATGTGGACAAAAAAGGCATTATGGAATTATCTCGCGAGCTAATGGATGTTTCTAAAAAGGCGCGTGAAGGTAAGCTAACCTCATCTGACATGCAAGGTGGCTGTTTTACTATTTCAAGCTTAGGCGGTATTGGCGGTACGGCATTTACGCCGATTGTTAATGCACCAGAGGTGGCAATTTTAGGTGTATCTAAATCTGAAATGAAACCTAAGTGGAATGGTAAAGAGTTTGAGCCAAAACTAATGGTTCCGCTGTCTATGTCGTACGATCACCGTGTGATTGACGGTGCGCTAGCTGCACGCTTTACCGCAACGCTTGCTAGCTACATGAGTGATATTCGTCAATTAGTGATGTAATCGCTACAATATGAACAAAATCAAATCCCAGCCAGTTGTTTTTAGCTGGGATTTTTACTATATGCAATGATACAATCTTTGCACTATTTGTGAATTGCTCTGATTTTCTGCCCATGCAGAAACATGGCAGTTAAATTTTAGGGCAGTGTCCCGTTCAAACAATTAAGGTAATAGCATGAGCAACGAATTAAAAACTCAAGTTGTTGTACTAGGCGGTGGTCCTGGTGGTTACTCTGCGGCTTTCCGTGCTGCTGACTTGGGCTTAGAAGTTACATTGGTAGAATCGCGTGAAACATTAGGCGGCGTATGTCTTAATGTTGGTTGTATTCCTTCAAAAGCACTTTTACACGTGGCTAAAGTGATTGATGACGCTGCAGAAATGTCATCTCACGGTGTTACTTTTGGCGCTCCGCAAATTGATTTAGACAAAATTCGCTCTTGGAAAGAGTCGGTTGTTGGCCAGCTTACAGGTGGCTTAGACGGCATGGCTAAGATGCGTAAAGTTAAAGTTGTACCAGGTTACGGTAAATTCACTGGTAGTAACACTTTAGACGTTGAAGGTGCTGACGGCACTACAACTATTACATTTGATAACGCAATCATTGCTGCGGGTTCTAAACCTGTTAGCTTACCGTTCATCCCAGAGGATGACCGTGTAATTGATTCAACTGGCGCATTAGAGCTTAAAGACGTACCAGAGAAACTACTTGTTTTAGGTGGTGGTATCATCGGTCTTGAAATGGGTACAGTTTACCGCGCACTAGGTTCTGATATTGATGTAGTTGAATTTGCAGATCAGTTAGTTCCGGCTGCGGATAAAGATATCATCAAGATTTACCAAAAATACGTAAGCAAAAAATTCAATGTTATGCTTTCTACTAAAGTTGTTGGAGTTGAAGCGAAAGATGATGGCTTATACGTTACTTTTGAAGGCAAAAACGCACCAGCTGAGCCAGTACGTTACGATAAAGTACTTGTTGCAGTAGGCCGTACGCCTAACGGTAACTTACTTGATGCTGATAAAGCAGGTGTTAATGTTGATGAGCGTGGCTTTATTAATGTTGATAAGCAATTACGTACTAACGTAGACCATATTTTTGCAATTGGTGATTTAGTTGGCCAACCTATGCTTGCGCATAAAGCGGTACACGAAGGCCATGTTGCAGCAGAGGTTATCTCTGGTCAGAAGCACTTCTTCGATCCTAAATGTATTCCTTCAATTGCCTACACTGATCCAGAAATCGCGTGGGTTGGTGTGACTGAGAAAGAAGCAAAAGAGCAAGGCTTAAGCATTGAAACTGCGGTATTCCCGTGGGCTGCATCAGGTCGTGCAATTGCATCTGCTCGTACTGAAGGTTCTACTAAGCTTATCTTTGATAAAGACAGTGGCCGTGTAATCGGTGGTGCTATGGTGGGTATTAACGCAGGCGAAATGCTTGGCGAAATCGGCTTAGCAGTTGAAATGGGCGCAGACGGTGAAGATTTAGCGCTTACTATTCATGCTCACCCAACATTGAACGAGTCAATTGGCCTTGCAGCTGAGATTTTTGAAGGTTCAATCACTGATTTACCAAACAAAAAAGCGGTTAAAAAGAAGAAGTAATTTAACTTTTTAATTTAGTTTTTAAAAACCCAGCTTTTGCTGGGTTTT
>NZ_PNCU01000061.1:0-9094 GCF_005886915.1 Pseudoalteromonas sp. S3776
TCTTAAGAACTAAGCTATGAATAAATATTCTTTAGACCATGGTTCCCCTAAATTATTTTCAGCATAATATAAGATGGGAACTACGCTTAACTTCCACAATGCTACATAAAGTAAGCAAGGGTACATTACTATCAAAAACCCTTTTACTAATCTGCTGCCTTTAAAAAAGTGATTAGTCATTAAATAATTAAAGTTGTCATCACACATATACTTTTTAAATAATGTATATATTACTGCCATGCTTAATATAGGTAATACTATCATCTCTATAATATGTAATTTTTTATTTGCAATGAAAGGCGGATCGTTAAACTCGTACCACGCAATAAGTAACGCTAGATAACTCGTTAGTACGCATGCAATTAATAAATATACAAAGCTTTTATGAAGCTCTTTATGCTTTACATTTAACAATTAAAGTCTCATTTAATTTTTATGGTGAAATTATCTTTTAAGTATACTTTTTAACCCATAATACCAGCTAAGCGCTGCGACTGTGCCATGAGTTTCATCTTCAAAGTAATGTTGATTTATAATTAGATTATCACTTGAGTGTGCTTTTAACTTTTTAGCGAATGCTGAGCCCCACTGGTAATTTGTTTTACCAATTTCGCCAAACGCTTCGCCGTTATTTGCAAAGGTAAAATATACATTGCCATTAAGCGGCTTATTTATAAGCTGTTTCTCATTAAAATAACGGTTTAGGTAGTTGTTATCCCACAGGTAGGTTGCATCAATAATTAAGTAATCTGTAAATAGCGCATGGTTGGTAAGCAATACATAGCTGGCAAACAAGCCACCGAAGGACTCACCTATTAATACGCGTTTAGTTGATGTTCGGTAATTTTTATTAATCAGTGGAATAAGTTCTTTTTCAAAAAAGGCGCTGTAGTTTGCAGCGTTGCCAATATTTTCAAACTTTTCGAGTAGCATCCCGTTAAATGTCCAATCAACATTGGTTGGGGTAAAATCGCGCTCTCTTATCGCATTTTTACTATTTGGAATGGCGACTATAATTGCTTGCTGTATTTGCTGCTCAAGCCGCTGAGTACTAAGTGCCTCGACTAGCCCGGCTACGGCTTTTAGATGTGTGTGGTCACCATCGAGCAAGTAAATAACTGGATATACTTTATCAGGGTTTTTATTGTAGCTTGGCGGTAAATAAACGCTAAAGCTGCGTTGTTCACCTAAAATAACAGACTCAAGTTGATGCGTTTTTGCTAACACAATATTTTCTGACGCGTAAGACACCGTAATAAAATACAGATTAATAAATACAATTAATAAAGCTTTCATAACCATCCTTGTAGTAAGGGCAAAATTAACTATTAACAGTCTCTTTTACCGTTTTCACATTTACAACTTGATTCACACTGCCCTGAATAACCACAGTTGCTGATATTTTATCTTGAATGGCTTGCCTGTTTGGGTCCCAATACACTTGTAAAAAGCCTAATAAGCCCGTGGCAAAACCAGCGCCGTAACCGCCATATCGGCCAAAGCAATCAAGCATACCTAATGGCTCACCGCTTAGTGCTACTACGCGAATATTACATACTTTTTTACCTGGGGTTTGTCCGCGCCATAATAACGAGAACAACGTAAAATAAACGGCGGCCCACCCAAAGCCAAGGCCTAGGTCTTGAATAATGCCTTTGCCCCACTGCAAAATGCTGGTAACAGGTTTGGTTTTCTCGCTTTTAGTGTCTGCTTTTTCAACTATATTGCTTTCATCTGAAGCTTCGCCCGAAATGCTCTTTAGCTCTGTACCATTATTTTTAAAATCATCTGCCGCCATAGGCTCATCATCAATAGCCATTAACTGCAATAATGTGTGCGTAACTTCAATTCCTCCAACATTTTCAATTTCAGCAAGCGCCGGTAATTGGCCAACTAAATTAGCAAGAGCAACGCTTTGGCAAACATCATCGCAGTTTTTATCGTCGTCTGTTTGCGCTAAATACGTGCGTATTATTGATTTGTCATGCTCACTTAACTCATCGTTTTGCTGCGCTTGCTCTATTTGTATACCTTGAATAGCGGTATCGTCTTCAAAAAAATCTATCGCTAATGAGAGCACGGTGAGTGCGCTTACAAATAAAAAGCTCGCTGCAAAAAGTTTTAGGGCTCTGCGCCAAAACGATGACATTTTTGGTAGGTATTGCTGCGCAGTGCCTTTATAAAAAGCCATCGCAGCCACAAATGCAATTAAGGTTGCACTTAGCTTAGCGGCCATAAATATCAAAGCGACATCAATAGTCATCGCCATTGCACGTATGCTTGGGCTCGCTAATGGAATACCTAATAACGCTTGGTCAATTTTAAAGGCATATGGGGTGATCACGTCTTTGGTCTCAGAGTCTGATAACGCGAGCTGATCTATCTGTTTGGTTTTCATTTTTATTTTTATGTTTTTAAAATGGGTAAGCTGTTTAACTTACGCGCTTTTTATTTTTATATCAATCCGCTTAATTAAGTGTTCTATTTTGAGGATTGGTATTAGCTCAAGTTAAAGGTGTTGATTTACCAGCATAAAAAAGGCTGCATACATGCAGCCCTCAAAATACTTTATTTATAAATAATTAAACGGTTGGGTAATCGGTATAGCCTTGCTCTGCGCCACCAAACAAGGTGTCGGGGCTGTGGCTATTTAGCGGTTTACCTTGCTCAAGCCTTGCTGGTAAGTCTGGGTTAGACACAAACGGGCGACCAAAGCCAATCATGTCGGCCCAGCCTTGTGCTAGGGCTTCATCGGCGCGCTCTTTGGTGTATTTACCTGCGTAAATTAAAACACCGCTGTACGCTTTACGAATGGCCTGTTTAAACTCTACACTCATTAAAGGAGCGTCATCCCAGTCGGCTTCAGCAATATGCATATAACCTACGCCAGCGTCGTTTAATGCGTGTGCCACGGCCAAATATGTTTGCTCTGGATTATCGTCAATCGTGCCGTTAAGCGTGGTAAGTGGCGCAAGCCTTACACCTACTTTTTGACTGCCAATTTCATCACTTACTGCATTGACTACTTCAACTAAAAAGCGCAAACGGTTTTGTACACTGCCACCATATTCATCAGAACGCGCATTTGATTGCGAGTCTAAAAATTGGTTAATTAAATACCCATTAGCGGCGTGTAGCTCTATGCCATCAAAGCCTGCGTCTACTGCATTTATGGCCGCTTGGCGAAATTCGCCTATTACGTGTGTAATATCTTGCTTGCTCATCTCACGCGGTAACTGAGTCTCTACAAAGCCAGGTTCGCCGTTAGTATCTACAAATACTTTTACGTCTTTTGCGGCAATGGCTGATGCTGATATTGGCTGCGCACCCCCTGTGTTATCGCTGTGCGTTACACGCCCCACATGCCAAAGCTGGGCAAACATAACGCCACCAGCGTTATGTACTTTATTAGTTACTTTACTCCAGCCTGCTACTTGCTCGGTTGAATAAATACCCGGCGTCCAAGCGTAGCCTTTGCCAAGTTTACTAATTTGTGTACCTTCGCTAACTATTAACCCAGCACTTGCGCGTTGTGCTTAGTAAGTGGCCCTTAAATCGTTTGCTATATCGCCGGGCTGCGTGGAGCGCGAGCGTGTCATTGGTGGCATAATAATGCGGTTTTTTAAAGTTTTACCTGCAAGTTCTATGGGTGAAAAAAGTAATGTCATAATGCCTCCTAAGTTTGGTGGCGCTCAAAGTAACGCGTTTAAATAAATTCAAAAACAACAAAAAATGCAAAATAGTTTTGTCGAATTTGCAATAAAAAACGAATGGTTACTAATCCTTCAAAACTACATTCATTAAAAAAGCATGCTATGGCTAGAATATTTAATTGATACAATATAACATACCATTAAATGCATGTTAGTAAGTAAAATTAAATGATAAATAAACTGCCCGTCACAGTGTTATCAGGCTTTTTAGGCGCTGGTAAAACAACCGTTCTTAGCCACATTCTTAACAGCCGCCAAGGTAAAAAAGTGGCTGTTATAGTTAACGATATGAGCGACATAAACATAGATGCCGCCACTATTAAAAACGATATATCGCTCAGTCACAGCGATGAAAAACTCGTAGAGATGAGTAATGGCTGTATTTGCTGCACGCTGCGTGAAGATTTACTGTTAGAGGTAAGCAAACTTGCAAAAGAAGGCCGTTTTGATCATCTCGTTATTGAGTCAACCGGTATTTCTGAGCCACTGCCTATTGCCGAAACATTTACCTTTGCTGATGAAAATGGCGTATCACTAGGAGATATTGCCACTCTTGATACTATGGTAACGGTGGTTGATGCGGTTAATTTTTTAACTGATTACGAGCAAGCTAACGACTTACAAGATACAGGTGAATCCCTTGGTGAAGAGGACGAACGAAGCGTTACCGACCTACTTATTGACCAAGTTGAATTTGCCGATGTAATTTTAATAAGTAAAACCGACTTAGTCACCAAAGCACAATTAAATAAACTCACAGCTATTTTAAACACACTCAATACCCAAGCTGAAATCATCCCTATATCAGCCGGAAAAGTTGATATTAATAAAGTAATTAACACCGGCCTTTTTGACTTTGAACGCGCAAAACAAGCCCCTGGCTGGCTTAAAGAAATGCGCGGTGAGCACATCTCTGAGACTGAAGAATACGGTATTAGCAGCTTTAATTACATTGCTCATCGCCCGTTTGACCCTGAAAAGTTTTATAAGTTTTTGCACGGTACTGAGCAATTTGGCAAGCTCATTCGCTCTAAAGGCTACTTTTGGCTTGCCACACGCCCGCTATTTTGCGGCCAGTGGAACCAAGCAGGCGGCATTGCCCACTATGGGTTTGCAGGCATGTTTTATAAAGCCATCCCTAAAAAAGACTGGCCAACCGATCCTGAGCTACTTGCCGATATAAACAGCAAATGGGTAGAACCCTTTGGCGATATGCGCCAAGAGCTGGTGTTTATTGGTCAATCATTAAATAAGCAAGCCATGATTAAAGCGCTAGATGACTGCCTACTGCCTAAAGATGCCGTACTTAAAGGTAAAGATTTTTGGAGAACCTACAGCGATCCGTTTCCAATTTGGGAGGAATTATAATGAACGCCCTAGCCCCTTTATCAGCACAAGTAAAACCCGCCGAACCTCTACATAGACGTGCAGCTATAAATAGTGATGCCAACGTGCTACCGCAAATTTATAACGAAAATATCAACATTGCGGTTTGGCAAAGAAACCTCGAAAGCACATTAACAGAGGCGGTTAATACGCTCATAAATACAAATGCATTAAAACCACTTGAACTTGCACTATCGCCCGATAATGCGTTTGATAAATTAATTAAAGCGCTAAAGCCAACAGAACAAAATTACAATGAAGCTAAAGCGCTATGTGAAGATATAGCCCTACTCATTGAAATGTTTTGCTGCCTGTTTGATTTAAAACGTGCGGGTTTAAGGCTAAAAGTGTTAAACAAACCCATGTGTCCGCGTTTTCATGTAGACAAAATTCCATGCCGACTAGTAACAACTTATCAAGGGGTTGCAACGCAGTGGCTAAATCACAGCGATGTAGACCGCTCAAAATTGGGGGCTGGTAATTTAGGTAAGCCCGATGAAGAGTCTGGCTTATTTACATCAACCAGCCATATTAATCAGCTAAATCAAGGCGATGTTGCCCTACTTAAAGGTGAATACTGGGACGAAAACGAAGGCGCAGGCTTAGTGCACCGCTCACCACCGAAAGCTGCAAACGAGCAGCGCTTATTGCTCACTCTCGATTTTATTTAAAATTTGCTTCGGTGATAAACTAGTGCGCGTTTATCACCCTGGTGATTACATCATACAAGCCTTGCGTATTAACCGGTTTAGAAACAAAGTCATCCATACCTACGCTTAAACAACGCTGCTTATCATCTTCGTAGGCATTAGCAGTAATCGCCACAATAGGGACATGAGCTTTAGTGTTTACCTCATTAGCCCTAATCGTTTGGGTACATTCGTAGCCATCCATATTAGGCATTTGGCAATCCATTAAAATTAAATCAAATCGGTTGCCTTCAAGTACTTTCAGCGCTTCTATACCGTCGGTTGCCATTACTAAGTTTGCCTTAGTGGGCTCTAACATTTTTGCAATTACTTGACGATTTATGGGGTTATCTTCAACTAATAATAGTGTTTTATCGCTCAAATTTGGCAGCGACTGTTGTTGTTTAACGGGCTTTGGTTTGTTTGACTGTGCTTTAGGTGCACTCACGTAAAACTTAAGTATGCTGCCTTTGCCAGGCTCGCTATTAAGGGTAATTTCACCCTGCATTTTTTTTATTAACCCTTGGCTAATCGCTAACCCTAACCCTGTACCGCCATATTTACGTGCAACACCTACATCTGCTTGTGTAAACTCGCTAAATAACAGCGCTTGTTGATCTTTTTCAATACCAATACCGCTATCGGCTACACTTACTAAAAGCTGCCCATTTTCATAATCAAACGATAAACGTACAAAACCGCGCTCAGTAAACTTATACGCATTAGAGAGCAAATTAATAATCACTTGGTTTAAGCGAAGATCATCTACTTTTACGCAATCTGGCAGTCTGTCACTTTGCTCAACAATAAACTCGACCTGATCCGAGCTTACAATAGGCGAAAACAACGATTTTATATTGGCAATAAACGGCGCAAGATTAGTAGCCCGTGGGCTCATTTCCATTGCGTTGGCTTCTATTTTAGAAAAATCTAAAATGTCGTTTAAAATTTTCAGTAAATTTTGTGCACTTTTTTGCTGTGTATTTAACAGCTCACGCTGCTCATCAGTTAATGAATTATCGCGCAGTAACACCTCTCCCATGCCCAAAATACCATTCATAGGCGTACGTAACTCGTGGCTCATGTTCGCTAAAAACTGCGATTTAGCTACATTGGCTAAATTAGCCCTATTCACCGCTTTTTTAAGCTCTGTAGTTTGCTCAGTTACTTTGCTTTCTAGCTGCTGATTAAATTCGCTAAGTTGAGTATTTAATCCTTGGTTTCTAGTATTAGATGCTTGTAGGTTTTCTATTGAACGATGGAGAGCGTTGGCCAATAATTCAAATTGCTGCTGCAATTGTAATACTTCATGCCAACTGGAGTCTGTATTAAACGTGTGCGTTTTGGTTTTACTAAAACTTTGCATTAACGTAGTTAAACTAGTAATTGGCTGCACTAATAAATTAGCAAGTTGGTGTATAAAAATAACCACTAAAATCATCAGTATCGCACTTAGCAAAATGGTAGGAAGCCACGCTTTTGCCACCGCCATACTTAAATGTTTACGGTTGTAAAAGGTAATAACTTGCCAATTGTTTTGCGAGTCAATATACCGAGAACTATGGTACACCTCGTTTTTAATTGAACGAAATAAGTTTTTATCACCTAAATTACTGGTGTTAAAGCCTTGTTCGCTAAAATGGTTCAGTATTTTAAATTCATCAAGCGAGCTAAATACCACCTTTTGATGAGCATCTAGCACCACTAAGTCGCCCGTGTACTCAAATAAGTTGGGTATAAATCGCTCCAAGCGATCTAGCTTTAACGACCCTTCTACTACACCATAAAACGTGTTGTTACGATAAATAGGCGCAGATAGCGCTACAATGGCCTCATTACCTAGGCCGCGCCCTTGAAACACACCACTGGTGTAACCAAGTGGATGGTCCTGCGCTTGGGTAAAGTATGCTCTGTCTTTAACGCTGCGCTGCGCAAGGCTAAGCCCTTTAATTAAATCGTTAGGCGAACTAAGCTCTACAAAGCCATCGGGGTTTGCGTACAAACTGGTGGTAAAACCTGGGAATAAAAACATGAGTCGCTCAAGCTGCACCTTGCTGGGGGTCCCTGCCCCTATGGCATCGCTACTCATAACAATGGCGTTTCTATGAAATGCTAAATAATCATTTAATTGCGTGCTAATAGACTCGGCTTTTTCTTCTAGTTGTGCGTTTACTTCATACTCTAAGCGCGCATGGTGGTCGTTAACTAAAATAACACTGGTTAGCAATACCACTAAAATAATAATGACACTAACCACATAGCTTAAAATTTTTGCCAGTGGCCGCCCCTGATACGCACGGCTAGCGTAAGGTACAAATACGCTAAATAAATCAACCACTGCTAAGCTTATTAGCGCATTAATTAAGTACTTTGATATGGCGACTATGAGCGTTAACCAAGCTAAGCCAATAACAAATTGGCCTATAACCCATACAAAGGGTAAACCTATACATAACCAAAATACGCTGCCCAGAGGAAGGATAGGTTTAGAGCGGCGTAAGCAAAAAACATAAAGCCAACAAAGCTCGAGTAAATACACAATACTCGGCCAACAATGGCCCCACCTATAAAGTAAAAAGCCAGAAACAATGGCAAGGCTTAAGCACGCGTAACGCAGTCCAGTAAATACCAAGCTGCATAAGACAAACAATTGCCCAAACAAAAATTCGGAGCTGTCGAAAAAATACAATGGCGAGAGATTTACTAACCCGCCTAATAACCCTAATAAAACAGCGAGTGTCCACTTACTTCTTTGTGGCATTAATTAACCTTGGGGCACTTTGTTAACACTTTACATGTTAAAATTAATGTAATTTTTACATTATTACGTACAAGACAAGGGTTGTCTACCAGCAATAAATCAGGAACAGGTAAACATTACACCCTATAAAAAACAAATAACCTTAGGTAACAAAATCATATAAAAGAAAGGTGTGCAATTAGCCGGCAACACATAGGTAGGTTATTTAGCGCATATAAACACCCTCAAAAAGCGTGTTATATGTTTTTACACTTACTCTTGTTATGACTTCCACTTAAATTTAACTTAATATCCTTAAGCAGAGGTTTAGCATTCGCGATTGCTAAATAGGCATTAGCTAATGTTTCTGGTCCTGCACAATAATCTACATCGAGAATCACCGTTGAAACATTTACTGACTGTAATTTATCCTCTAGCTCAGAAAAAGTGAGTTTCGCGTTGGAGTTGTAAGGGCGTGTTGATCTTTGGTGGTTAAATTTGCAGCGGTATGTTTGGTTTTTAGGCAAGGCAGAGCCTATGAAGTGTGGTTACTCCCCATAAATAGG
>NZ_PNCU01000062.1:0-26046 GCF_005886915.1 Pseudoalteromonas sp. S3776
CCAGGCTCCAATTACAAGAAAACCCGACTAGTAATAGTCGGGTTTTTTTACGTCTGCAGAAAAGTAATATTCAGCCCTTAATACGTTTTCCCATCCTTTAAATAGATTACTTGATTATGTGGCTTGGTATTAGCTATAACTTAGTTAGACTATCTATATAGCTTTTCATTGAATTACGTTTCGTAAGTTCGGTTCTAGCTAGCTACACAAGTAGGTTTAGGCTTTGAAAAGCTCGTTTAATATATTAAATAAGCTTTGTAATTAGCTTATAGTTTACTTAAATCGTTTAGTTTTAATAAGCCACCTAAAAAGGCCAAGGGCAAATAGCAAAGCGGTGGCGACATCTGATTAAACCCATAGAATTCGTAAAGGTTGATCGCCAATGCTGCCATTGTGTAGCGGATGCAACCATTTTTTAAATTTACTGGCAACGCGCATCTTATCTATATTAAAAACACTTATGAGCTCTCCTGTGTTTGCATTTACTTGTACAAAACTGTGAGGAAAGCGATAAGAGGGATCGCTTTTGGTTTTGAACCTAAAACGATATACCGCATTGTGATTTGACGGGTGTCTACCCATGCAAGGCGTGTATTTGGCATGGCCTTTTGTGCTGTACTAAGTGCTGCTGATAAAGAATTACTATTCTTTGATTTTACGGTTGCGCTATTAGATTTGTCTATATTTCCAAGAAGGGCTGTTATTAAAGGATCGGTTTGTTTGGGTATTGCCAGCATTATACCGGTTGCTGTTAAGAGGATTAAAGGCAGAGCAAAAGTTAAACCAAGTAGCTTATGTCAGTCATACAACAAGCCCAGTGAAGATCTGCGCGCTTTAAACTGTAATGCCTTAGCCCAGTCCTTTTTTAGGCCTCCAAGCGTATAGGCATGATATGAGGAGTGTAAGGCTACCTATTACTACATAGCCGATAACGATTGTTCCAGTGTTGCCTGCAAGTAACGAAAAGTGCACGTTATAAATCCAGGTAACAAAGTAGTTACCCCATACTTTCTCACGGAATATATGTTTGCTATCAAGGCTTAGCCAAACCATTAGCGGTGCAAAAGCGTGCTCCACGGTTTTGTTTTGGTTGTAATATCTTGCGGGGATATAATGTTTATCTTTGGTGGTTTCTAAACGCCACGAGCCTTGTTTATCTGGGTAGTGAGTTTTTAACGTTTGATATGCGGTATCCCAGTTTAAAGGCTTCGCTGTTTCTGTACTTAAATTACTTATAGTTTCATTTAGTTCGGGGTAATAAACGAGTATAGAACCAGTTAGGGCGATGACTCGAGTAAACCTCCAATAGATAAGACTAGATATAAATGTACATGTCTTGTTATTTTCGCCATGATCCATTAAAAGGCATAAAAGAGTAACCACTAAAAGTATGCAGTATAGGGAGTACGTATTGTATCTTTGTTTAATAGAAAAGAGCTGAGACAAAATGTTGCAGCAATAAAATTAGCGTGGCAAACAAAAACACCAGCTTTATAAGCTGGCGTTTAAATCAGGCTCGGTAATTAATTATGCTTTTGGGCCTGCATTTTTTATATCATCTGAGACATCGTATTTAGCAAAGTTTTCAGTGAAGTCAGCGGCAAGTTTTGCTGCATATTCATTATATTTTGCTTTATCTTCCCATGTATTAATTGGGTTAAGTAGCTTGCTATCCACACCTGGGACTTCCATTGGTACGTCTAGGTTTAATACATCGATATGCTGAGTCTCAACATTGGCAAGCTTACCAGATACAATTGCATCAATAACTGCGCGAGTAGTTGGGATGTCAAAACGTTTACCGGTTCCGTATGGGCCGCCAGTCCACCCTGTATTTACAAGGTAAACCTTTGCGCCAAATTCGCGTACACGCTTCATTAGTAGCTCTGCGTATACACCTGCAGGGCGAGGGAAGAAAGGGGCGCCAAAACACGTTGAGAATGTAGATTCTATATCGCTAGTTGAGCCAATCTCTGTTGAGCCTACTTTAGCCGTGTAACCACTTAAAAAGTGAAAAGCAGCGGCTTCTTCGCTAAGCACTGAAACCGGTGGTAAAACACCGCTTACATCACAGGTTAAAAATACAACAGCTTTAGGCTCGCCAGCACGGTTTTCTACTTTTCGCTTTTCTACGTGCTCTAGGGGGTAAGCAGCACGGCTATTTTGCGTTAAGCTTGTATCATTAAAGTCAGGTGTGCGCGTTTCATCCAATACAACATTTTCTAAAATTGTACCAAAGCGAATAGCATTCCAAATCACTGGCTCATTTTTTTGTGAGAGGTCGATACATTTAGCGTAACAGCCGCCTTCGATATTAAATACGCTTCCTGGTGCCCAACCGTGTTCGTCGTCACCAATTAAAAAGCGTGTAGGATCGGCTGATAAAGTCGTTTTACCAGTGCCTGATAAGCCAAAGAACAATGCTGTATCACCTGCTTCGCCAACATTAGCTGAGCAATGCATAGGTAATACACCTTTAGCAGGGAGAAGAAAGTTTTGAACGGAGAACATCGATTTTTTCATTTCACCGGCATAACGCATACCGGCAAGTAACACTTTGCGTTGAGCAAAGTTAATAATAACTGTACCGTCGCTGTTGGTGCCATCACGCTGTGGATCACATACAAACGAAGGTACATTCATTACCTGCCATTGGGGTAAATCAGATGCATTATAGTTTTTAGGCTCAATAAACATGTTTTTAGCAAAAATATGGTGCCACGCTGTTTCTGTAGTAACAACGACAGGTAGATAGTGCTCAGGGTCTGCGCCAACTTCTAGGTGAGAGGTGAAGTGGTCATTACTTTGCACATGTGCTTCTACGCGAGCCCATAAAGCGTCAAATTTGTCTGCATCGAATGGGCGGTTTACATTACCCCATTGGATATCATCTTGTGTTGTTGCTTCTTTTACAATAAAACGGTCTTTTGGCGAGCGACCAGTACGCTTGCCTGTAAATGCAACAAAGGCTCCATTTGCGGCTAGTGTCCCTTCGCCACGACGAATCGCGTGCTCGACAAGTTCAGCTGCGGTTAAATCGACAAAACGTGTTGCGCTTGTAGTCATGTTTATACCTAACTATGTGTGAGAGTTTGAACGGGATAGCTCTGGGTTCTTAGTTCCCTTAAGCTGAAATTATAGTAACAGAAGGATTTGAGATATTCGAGCCTGTAAAGGCCCTAAAAACACATATATTTGCTAAAAAACATGAATAATTTCAATGATACCGGTGTCAGTAAATTAACAAAATTCATGACACCGGTATCATCATTTTATAATATAAAACCGCATATTTTGCGGCTTTATATTTAACTATGAAGTGGGAGTCTAATTAAAAATATTTTTAATATCTTGCTCGTCAAATATATATTCTTTTAAGCAGTAGTGGCAGCTAATATTCACTGTGCCATTTTCAGCAACGTCGTCAAGTAACTCTTGCTGACCTACATTTACTAACGCGGCGATAGTTTTATCTCGGCTGCAGCCACATTTAAATGTAATAGCTTGCGGGTCAAACACGCGTGGATTATCTTCGTGGTATAAGCGTGTTAAAACCGTATTAGCATCTAGTTCTAATAGTTCTTCGGGTTTTATTGTATCGCTCAGAGCCTCTAAGTGGGTAAAGTCATCTATTGACTTTTGTTTATCCACTGGCAGTACTTGTAAAAATAAGCCACACGCTTTCGCTTTACCTTCGCTTGTATTAGTTGCAAACCATAGTCGAGTTTTTAACTGTTCTGATTGCTCAAAGTAGCTTTCAATGCATTCACTTAATGTATCGTGCTCAAGAGGTACTATGCCTTGGTAACGCTCCCCTTTAGTTGGGGTAATCGTAATTACCATGTAGCCTTTGCCTACAAGCTCTTTAACTGTTGAGCCGCTAACCTCGCTTTGCATGCGGGCAATACCACGCATGTTTTGCTTATCATCACCGTTAATAACAGCGTATTTAACAGGGCCATCGCCTTGTAGCTGAACGGCTATTTCACCTTCAAATTTTAAAGTTGCAGTCAATAAACACGTTGCAACGAGTAATTCACCTAATAATGCTTTAACTGGCTCAGGGTAATTATGATTAGCTATCATCTCGTTGTAGGCGTGTTCAATTTGAACGAGTTCGCCACGAACATCGAGTTTGTCGAATAAATAACGGTGAAGTAAATCTTGTTGCATGAGCGGCTATACCTAACTTGATTTCATTTTTAAAAGTTCGCGCCTTTGCTTTTTATCTGGCTTTTTATCCGGATGTGGAGCAAAGAAACTGTTGTTTTTGCGTGCGATGGCGTTTTCTTCGCGTTTTGCAATACTTGCGTCAGTTTCTTGATACAAGGTCTGTGCAATGGGGGCGCTTTGGCGTTTTTCAAGCACTTTAAGAACCTTGATAAGCTTTTCATCAACGCCCTGAGTAAGTTTTATGGTCGCGCCAACCTCCACAATTTTACTCGCTTTAGTACGTTGTCCATTATAATGTACTTTGCCGCCTTGTACCATTTCGCGCGCAAGCGCACGGGTTTTGTAAAAGCGCGCGGCCCACAACCACTTATCTAAGCGAACTTTTGGCTCACTACTGTGGTCTGAGTCGGCATTGGTATTATTTTTTTTACTCATTAGGCTTCTTCAATCGACTATTTATATATCGTAAAATTTATCATGAAATCATCGTAGGATGAAGGTATGACGGCGCGTGTTGTTTTTTTAGTCAACATTACATTGCCATATTAATCTGTTTACAAAGTTTAATATTAGTGTGCTTGTTGAATGAAAAATGAAAGGGTACTATGGGTACGCGCTTATGCAGTAAATTAAAATAAGAACATTATTATGGAACAGCAAATTCAACAGCTTAAACAATTTTTAACACGGCTACCCCATGCTAAATTAAGCGCAGTAGTTACGCTGTTAGTTGTTGTTTACCTTGCTTATTTATTCTCAAAGCTAGTATGGCTAGTTTGGCCTCAACCTATCGCAACACCGCTTTCACCTTTACATTATTCAAACCAAACAAAGGCTTCAAGTGCGACTTCTGTACAAAGCATTATAGAGCAATTTTTGTTTGGTAAAAAAACTGTAACAAATGAAACTAATACTGCACAGCAAAACGAAGTAATTAATAATGCGCCAGAAACACGCTTGAGCATTAACTTAACTGGCATTGTTGCGGTGAGTAATGACGATAAAGCAGGTGTAGCTATTATCGAATCACAGGGGCGCCAAGTAAGCTATCTTGTTGAAGAAGTTGTGCAAGGAACACGTGCAAAAGTTGCACAAATACTCCCCGATCGCGTTATTTTAAGTGTAAATGGGCGATTTGAAACGCTAATGCTAGATGGTCTAGACTTTACAAAAAAAGTGTCTATGCCTGTGCTAGCAGCCCGTGAAGAACAAGATATGGGACCACAAAAGTTAAAGCAAAGCGAGTTGCAAATTAACGCAACCGCTGACCCTGATGTAAAAGAAGCAATAAAAGAAACACGAGAAGAGCTACTAAGTGAGCCTGGAAAGTTATTTGATTATATTCGTGTTTCACAAGCAATGCGTGATGGTGAATTAATTGGCTATCGTTTAAGCCCCGGTAAAGAGCCAGCATTGTTTAAGCAAATGGGTTTACAAAATAATGATTTAGCCGTGGCTATAAACGGTTACCAATTAACAGATTTACAACAGGCAATGGCAGCTATTAATGAGCTGCGCAACACTAGCGACGCTACAATCACGATAGAACGTGACGGTGAGCAAATCGATGTGCAATTTAGCCTGCAATAACTTAGCTTTGGAGTTTTAACATAATGGTTCAGGTGCTACACCTCAAAAAAATTAAAAAAGGGTTAGCTAAGTACGCAGCGCTTTTTTTAGCAGCCAGTATTTCGTTGTCGGTTTCAGCTGTTGAATATGCTGCAAACTTTAAAGGCACAGATATCAACGAGTTTATAAATATTGTTGGTAAAAACCTTAATAAAACAGTGATCATTGACCCAAATGTGCGCGGTAAAGTAAACGTACGCAGTTATGAGTTAATGGATGAAGCGCTGTACTACCAATTTTTCTTAAATGTACTTGAAGTGTATGGCTACTCAGCAGTAGAAATGGACAACGGTATTATTAAAATTGAAAAAAGCTCTGACGCTAAAAAATCAAATGTACCGCTAATTACCGAAAACAGCGCTGCATCGGGCGATATGATGATCACCCGTGTGGTACGGGTTAAAAATGTAAGTGTTCAAGAACTTGGTCCATTAGTGCGCCAGTTTAGCGATCAAAAAGACGGTGGCCATGTAGCAAACTTTAATGCAGCCAATGTCATGATGCTTACTGGTCATGCTGCGTCGGTTAACCGCTTAGTGGAAATTATTCGCTCGGTAGATCAAGCCGGTGATAAGCGTGTAGATATTGTTAAGCTTAAATACGCAACGGCAGATGACGTTGTATCGGTTGTTGAAAATATTTACAAAGACAGCGGCAAAGGCAGCGTACCAGAATTTTTAATTCCTAAGGTGGTTGCGGATGGCCGTACAAATAGCGTAATTGTAAGCGGTGAAGGGCAGGCCCGTACCCGGGCTATAGAACTAATTAAGCGACTAGATGGCGAACTTGAAAGCCAAGGCAACACCAAAGTATTTTACTTAAACTACGCCAAAGCAGAAGATTTAGTAAAAGTACTACAAGGGGTAAGTAAAACGCTTGCAGAAGATGGCCAAGGCACAAGTAAAACTCGTACAAACAATAAAAACGATGCCAGTATTGAAGCACATCCAGATTCAAACTCGTTAGTTATTACCGCTCAGCCCGATACCATGCGTTCATTAGAGACCGTAATTGATAGGCTCGACATTCGCCGCGCGCAAGTACTTGTAGAGGCCATAATTGTTGAAGTAATGGAATCAGATGGCGTCAACTTAGGTACGCAATGGATTTCAGAAGATGGCGGTATGCTGCAATTTAACAATGGCTCAACGGTACCAGTAGGCTCATTAGCGGTTGCCGGTATTCAAGCGCAAGACACCACAACCACCCAAACCATAATAGGTACAGAAACCGGTAATGTTACCAGCTATGATGAAACGACCGAGGGTGACTACACTGCACTTGCTTCATTACTAAGTGGTGTAAATGGCTTAGCATTTGGTTTAGTTAAAAACGACTGGGGTGCCATTATTCAAGCTGTTTCAACCGATACCAACTCAAATATTTTAGCTACGCCTTCTATTACCACCATGGATAATGAAGAAGCGTCGATGATAGTGGGTCAAGAAGTGCCCATTATTACTGGTTCGCAAACAGGTAGTAATAACGACAACCCATTTCAGACCATTGAACGCCAAGAAGTAGGTGTAAAGTTAAAAGTAACCCCACAAATTAATGATGGCTCAGCAGTACAATTATTAATTGAACAAGAAGTATCAAGTGTAAGTGGTGCAACCGCTGTTGATATTTCTGTTAATAAACGCGCTATTACCACAACCGTTATGGCTGATGATGGTGGTATGGTTGTGTTAGGCGGCCTAATTGATGAAGACGTACAAGAAAGTGTGTCTAAGGTGCCAATTTTAGGTGATATTCCAATTTTGGGTCACTTATTTAAGTCAACGAATACCACCAAACGCAAGCGTAATCTTATTGTATTTATTCGCCCAACTATTATTCGTGATGGCGTTAATATGAACAAGTTAAGCTTTAATAAGTACAACTTTATCCGTGGCGAGCAAATGAAAGAAAAAGAAGATGGCATAGAACTGATGCCAAATTCAGATGTTCCTTTACTTCCATCGTGGGATGATGAGCTTATTTTGCCACCAACTTATGAAGAGCACTTAAAAGCATTAAGCTCTAAAGAACGTGCAGAGCGTGAAGATGACTAGCGCAATAGAACAAATAAACGAAGAAGTGGTTCATCGCAGTGATGAACCGCGATCTGAGGAGTTACTGACAAGTAACGACTTAGTTGAGTTGCCTCCAAAACGTTTACCTTTTTCCTATGCGCGCAGAGCGGGTGTACTGCTTAGTAAAAATAATGAACAGCAAGTTGTGTATTACCGCGGCGAGCTAGATGTTGAAGTATTGTTAGAAGTGCGTCGTATTGCAGGGAACGGCTTTACTCTCGAGCAATTAGCTGACGATAAATTTGAGTTACTATTAGAGGCGGCGTATCAGCGCGATAGCTCTGAAACACAACAAATGATGGAAGATATTGGTAACGAGGTTGATTTATTCTCCCTTGCCGATGAGCTCCCACAAACCGAAGATTTATTAGCCGGCGATGATGATGCGCCTATCATCAAGCTAATCAACGCCATGTTAAGCGAAGCAATTAAAGAAGGTGCATCCGATATACATATCGAAACCTTTGAGCAAGAGCTTGTGATTCGTTTTAGGGTTGATGGCGTATTAAAAGAAGTGCTTAAACCTAATCGTAAGTTAGCCTCGTTATTAGTATCGCGTATTAAGGTAATGGCGAAACTAGATATAGCAGAAAAACGTATTCCGCAAGATGGCCGTATCAGCCTGCGTATTGCAGGGCGTGCAGTAGATGTGCGTGTATCTACTATGCCATCTAGCTTTGGTGAGCGTGTAGTACTGCGTTTACTTGATAAAAATAATGCCCGCTTAAACCTAGAAGATTTAGGCATGACGCCGCAAAACCGAGAGTTGTTTGCTGATTTAATTAGTAAACCACACGGTATTATTTTGGTTACTGGCCCAACGGGGTCTGGTAAAAGTACCACTTTGTACGCCGGTATGAGCCAAATAAACTCTCGCGATCGCAATATTTTAACGGTAGAAGACCCAATAGAGTACGAAATTCCGGGGATTGGCCAAACACAAGTAAATACCAAAGTAGACATGACCTTCGCCCGCGGGCTTCGCGCAATATTACGTCAGGATCCCGATGTAGTCATGGTTGGTGAAATACGTGACCTTGAAACCGCGCAAATTGGCGTGCAAGCATCACTTACAGGTCACTTAGTGATGTCTACACTTCATACCAATACCGCCTCGGGCGCAATTACCCGTATGGAAGACATGGGGGTAGAACCATTCTTACTTTCATCGTCATTGTTAGGCGTGCTGTCGCAGCGCTTGGTACGTACTTTATGTAATAGCTGTAAAGAAGGTCACACTGCTGATGAACGTGAATGTGAGCTACTAGGTGTCCCTTTTGATAGCGCACCTACAATTTACCGCGCAGTAGGGTGTGAAGAGTGTAACTTTAATGGTTACCGTGGCCGTACTGGTATTCATGAATTACTGGTGGTTGATGAAGAAATACGCGAAATGATACACAGTGGCAAAGGCGAACAAAGTGTTGAAAAATACATTCGCCAAAAAAGCCCAAGCATACGCCAAGATGGCTGCAGCCGGGTACTGGCAGGCAAAACAACCCTTGAAGAAATTCTACGCGTTACCCGTGAGGAAGCCTAACCATGGCGGCGTTTGAATACCGTGCCCTTGATGGCCGAGGGAAAGAGCAAAAAGGCATTTTAGAAGCCGATACAGCCAAGCAAATTCGCCAAGCGCTGCGCGAAAAAAAACTTACGCCGCTTGAAGTTGTCCCTGCAGCAGAAGGGGAAAAACAAGTTAGTGGCGCAAAAACGCCGTTATTAAGTCGTTTTTTTAAACCCAGCGTATCGACCTCCGATTTAGCCCTTATTACGCGCCAGCTTGCTACCCTCATTCAATCGGCGTTACCTGTTGAAGGGGCCGTAATGGCGGTGGCAGAGCAATGTGAAAAGCCTCGCTTAAAACGTATGCTTATGTCGGTACGTTCAAAGGTAGTAGAGGGTTACACTCTGGCCGATGGTATGAGTGAATTTCCTCATGTATTTGATGATTTATACCGAGCAATGGTAGCCGCAGGTGAAAAATCAGGGCACCTTGACCAAGTATTAAATCGCCTGGCCGATTACACCGAACAACGTCAACACATGCGCAGCCAAATTACTCAAGCCATGGTTTACCCCACCATTTTGGTTATTTTTGCTATTGGTATTGTGTCGGTGTTGCTCGGTACTGTGGTACCCAAAATTTTAAAAACCTTCGAAAAAACGAAGCAAGTACTGCCTTGGACGACCGAATGGGTTATGGCAGGCAGTCACTTTGTACAAAATTATTGGTTTATAAGTTTGTTAGTCATTACTGCGCTGGCAGTAGGCATTAAACATGCACTTAAACAACCTAAAATTCGCTTTTGGTGGGACGACCGCGTTCTGCACATGCCTGGTTTTGGTAAAGTAGCGCGGGGTATTAATACAGCACGTTTTGCTCGTACACTCAGTATTTTATCGTCAAGCTCAGTGCCACTACTTGAAGGAATGCGTATTTCGGGTGGTGTATTAGCCAATGAAAAAATGAAAAAGTCGGTGGCCGATGCTGCCGATAGAGTCAGTGAAGGTGCAAGCCTGAGAGCGGCCTTACAGCAAACTAAATTATTTCCACCGATGATGCTACACATGATCGCCAGCGGTGAAAAATCAGGTGAGTTAGAACAAATGTTAGAGCGCGCGGCTAATAACCAAGACCGTGAGTTTGAAAGCATGGTAAACGTATCATTAAAATTATTAGAGCCAGCAATGATTGCCTCTATGGCAGTGATTGTTTTGTTTATAGTAATGGCTATTTTACAGCCAATAATGGCAATGAATAAAGCAGTAGGACTTTAAGCTTTAAGGGGTTAGCTAAGTGAATATTTACTTAGATGATGCCAAATTAAATTATGTTTTTGGAAAATGAGGTATTTACGTGAATAAACAATCAGGTTTTTCTTTACTCGAAGTAATGGTGGTATTGGTTATTATCGGGATGATTATGTCAATTGTGGCGCCTAATATTATGGGCCAACAAGAAGAAGCTGCTATCGATAAAGCACATTTAGATATTCAACAGCTTGAAGATGCAATGAGCTTATACAAGCTAAAAAATAAGAGCTACCCAAGCACAGAGCAAGGTCTTGAAGCACTGGTAAATAAAACCAGCATTGAGCCAATTCCTAAGCGTTTCCCCGATGGTGGTTTTATTAATGAATTACCAGAAGACCCATGGGGTAATGCTTACCAGCTAATTAGCCCAGGCGAAATTGGCAAGTTTGATATTTTTTCAATGGGACCCGATGGCGAAGCTGGTACCGATGATGATATTGGCAACTGGAACGAAGACGAGCAATAAATGCGACTTAACCAAGCAGTACGGTTAAATACGATTGCACGAGGCTTACTATGCAAGTAAGCCTTAATCGTATGCGCGCCCACCATCGTGGGTTTAGCTTAATAGAAATTTTAGTGGTACTGACTATTATCGCATTTGCGACCAAAATGGTGGTATACAGCTTAGAAGGCGGCGCCGAAGATGAGCTTGATACTCAAGCGCTTAGGCTGCATACCACCATTAACATGGCCTCTGAATTTGCTATTTTAAATCAAATAGAACTTGGCTTAATGGTTGAAGAAAACACCCTTGAGTTTTTAGTATTTGATGGCGAAAAATGGATTACCTTTGACCGCGAAGACCTTTACAAACCCATTGAGCTTGATGAACGGCTAAAACTCACGCTCAATTTAGAAGATTTAGCCTGGTCACAAGAGAACTTACTTGAGCAAGCTAATTGGCGTGAGCTAATGAGCGGCGGCGATGACGATAGCTTATTAGAGCTTGAAAAACTAAAAATACCGCAAGTCCTTATTTTATCATCTGGTGAGGTTAGCGCCTTTCAGCTTATTATTGAATTAAAAGAGCAAAGTGAGCCTGTGTATTACATTGAAGGGGAATTTACGGCCCCTGTTAATTTGCGAAAAGAGCCATAATAATGAGGCTAAATAAAGGCTTTACCTTACTCGAAGTGCTTGTAGCGTTAAGTATTTGTGCTATGGCTGGGATTGCGGCTATGCAAGCAACCGGCGAGCATATAAATCATTTAACCACACTTGAAGAGCAAACGTATGCATCGTGGGTGGCAGAAAATGTGCTCGTGGAGCAGCGTAGCAAAGGTAAAGATTGGCAGGCTAAAAATGGCGCGCGTGGCAGCGAAGTAATGGCGGGCGTTGAGTGGTTTTGGAAGCAAGAAATAGCAAAAACAGCAGACAAAAGCTTTGTAAAAGTGACCATAAATGTTTTTAGCGATGAAAAATATGAGCAATCGATGTACGAGCTTTCAACTTATTTAAATAAAGGCAGCTAATAAGTGAAGCAGCGCGGATTTACATTAATCGAAGTATTAGTTGCTATGGCTATTTTAGCGGTGGTGATTATGGCGACTCACCAAATTTTAGACTCAACCACCAAAGCAAAAGAAGCCTCTGATGAAAAAATAGCGGAGCTTAACGGCCTACAAACCGCATTTAGGTTAATGGACCAAGACTTTAGCCAAATGACCCAGCGCACTGTACGTAATGAAGCCGGTGATGCACAAGCGCAATACTTACTAGCAGGGCGTTATTTATTAGAAAGCCAATACGATGGTATTGCGTTTGTACGCGATGGCTGGGTAAACCCGATTAATTTGCTGCCTCGTTCTGAGTTACAAGCTGTAGGGTATAGAGTAGTTGATGACAATTTAGAACGTGTATACAGAGTGTATGTAGATCAGCTTGATAATATGGAGCCGCGGGTACAAGTTGTTTTAAAGGGTATTGAAGAGCTTAAATTTGAATTTTTAGATGCCAACAACGAATGGCAAGAGCAATGGCAAATAAAAGCGTTACCTAAAGCGGTTGCAGTTACTTTGCAGCAAATTGAGGCAGAGCCTATTCGTCGTGTTTTTTTAGTACCCGGGCAGGGCAAAAACAGCGGGGAGAGTAATTAATGAATAAGCACAAAACTCGCGGTGCCGCATTAGTTATTGTGCTGTTTATTGTTGCACTGGCCGCGATATTAGCTGTAGAAATGAGTGCTAATTTAATGGTGCAGGTTCAAAAAAGCACTAACCTGCAAGGTCATCAGCAAGCAAAGTGGTATGCCTACGGCGCTGAAGAGCTGGCGATAAAGGCACTAAAGTTAAGTAAAGACGATGATCCTGACAAAACCTCATTAGATCAGGTTTGGGCCACGCAAGGCGACACTCAATACCCTGTAGATAACGGTACGCTAAGCGGTAAAATTACTGACTTACAAGCGTGTTTAAATTTAAATGCATTAGGGGAAGCGCCAGACCCAAACTCTACGAGCAAAACCAACCCTGCCCATAAAGCACTGTTTGCATTATTAGAAAACATTGAAGATTTACCTGCCGAGGAAAGCGAAGAAGCAATGGCAGACAGTGTATTTGACTGGCTTGATGAAAACAGCATTACCTATCGTTCAGGCGCTGAAGAAGACGAGTATTTATCTCGGGATTACCCTTATATGAGCGCAAATAGTTTATTTGCATCACCTTCTGAGCTGCGTTTGGTAAAAGGTTTTAATCCGCTAGTAATGGAAAAGGTATTACCTTTTGTGTGTGTTATCCCGGGGTCTCCCTTATTATCGATTAACGTCAATACGTTACTTCCCGAACAAGCACTTATTTTAAGTGCCATGATTGACGAATTATCGTTATCGGGCGCGGAGGCGGTTATAGCAGCGCGTCCTGAAACCGGATTTGATAGCGTAGATGAATTTTTTTCCGAGGTACAGCAGCAAGGCGGTACAAATTTAGATTCGGTTAAAGCGTTATTTAGTATTAACAGCGAATATTTTAAATTACAAACGCAGGCGACATTTGTCGATTTGCGTTTTTCGATGACCACATTACTTCATGCCAAAAATGGCGAAGTAACGATACTGGCGCGAAAATTTGGAGGCGTACAGTGACAGAAATACTGCTGATCCGCACGGGTCAAACAGAGCAAGATAAATTAAATTGGTTAATTTATTCACCACAAGAACAAGAAATAATTGCCAGTGGGGAATTAGCCGATGCAAGCCGTTTAAGTGAGCTAAGTGAAAAAGCGCAAACCCGCGAGGTAGTGGTATTAATGCCTAGCGATCAGGTGCAGCTTAAAACAGTGGCGTTACCAACTAAATGGAATCGTAAGTTAGAGCAAGCGTTGCCATACATGCTCGAAGAAGATATTGCGTGTGATATAGACGAGCTATTTGTCGCAATTGGCGAGCCCACCATGATTAATGAGCAGCATGCAATTAAAGTTGCCCTAACTGACCGCGCGTGGTTTGAGGCTTGGCTTGCTTTATTTTCAGAGCATAATTTGGCGGTATACACCATTTTACCTGATGCTCTGCTACTGCCTACCAGCGAGGATGATACATTAACCGCCATAGAGCTTAATAATCAGTGGTTATTTAAAAGAGGCGATTGGCATATTAGTGCTGTTGAAAATAGCTGGCTAAGGGATTACTTAAGTGCGCTTGGTGAGCCGAGCGTAAAGCACTATAGCCCAGCTAATCAGTTTCCTGAAAGTATTAACCTTATTGCTCAAACAAGTGACTACGATTTACCATTGGCCTTATTTGCCAAACAACTTACCAGCGTTAAATTTAATTTACGTCAAGGTATGTACCAGCTTAAAAAGAAAAGTGCACTGTGGTGGGGTTATTGGAAGGGCGCAGCCATTATTACCGGTGTTGCTTTATTTGCTACCATTGCAATAAAGCTGATTGAACTAAATCAACTTAACTCGCGTGTTGAGCTTGCTAAAGCCCAGGTGGTAGATAGATACCAAAAAGCATTCCCAGGAACTAAAGTACGTCCTAACTTAATTAAAAGCCAAATCAGGGGCGCGCTTAAAACCATTAATGGCGAAAGTGAAGCCGGGTTTTTAGATTTGACCAGCGAATTAGTTGGCGTATTTTCGCAAATAAGCGAATTTACGCCAGAAACCCTACGTTACGATAAGCGCCGTAATGAGCTGCGAATACGCGCACGCGCAAAAGATTTTCAAACGTTTGGTAAAGTAAAAAGTATACTGGAGCAACAAGGATTAACGGTTGAACAAGGGTCGTTAAATAACGATGGCGACTTTGTAGTAGGCGAAATAAAACTGCGAGGTGCAGTATGAAAAAGCAGATAATGCAATACTGGCGCTCATTAAAAGAGCAAGAGCAGCAATTGATTATGGTTGCTGGTGGTATATTTGTTGTTTTTGTTTTAGTAATGGGCATTTTTAGACCTTTAAATAACGCCATAGATAAAGCCAAAAAGTCGTATGTCACTCAACAAGAACTGCTCGTATGGGTTGATCAAAGCATAGTAAAGTTAAAAGCGGCGGGTAACACGCAGGCAATTAGCAATCAAAACATTAGCCAAGTGGTTAATTCAACGCGTAGTCGCTACCGTATTACTATTAGTAAAATGCAGCCTAACGATAACTCGTTACGTTTAACGCTTGATTCGGTAGAGTTTAATCAATTAATAGAATGGTTAGATGAACTGGTTAATCAGCATGGCTTAAGAGTAGAGAACCTGGATTTAAGCAAAGATGATAAATCAGGGTTTGTACGTGTAAGTCGCTTAGTACTAGAGAAGTAATGAATGAAAAAAATAATAATATTATCAGTGGTATTTTTTATTAGCTTTATTGTGTTTTGCATAATGAAATTACCAGCGGCCATTGCGTTAGACCTAGCTAAGCCGTACCTACCAAAGCAGCTTGAAATAGGCCAAACCGTAGGGACTGTGTGGCAAGGTCAAATGATGCAGGTGCGCTATCAAGACGAACAGCTAAATAATGTTCGCTGGGATATTGCTGGCTTGCAGTTATTTACTGGCAATTTAAATGCTAACTTAAAATTTGGTAACCCGCGTGAGCGTAGCGATATTTCGGGCTATGCTGATGTGAATTACGGACTATTTAATAATGTGGTTACCGTTACCGATGGTATAATTCGCTCGACCGTAGAGCGTGCCATGCAACGTATTGCATTACCTATACCGGCTACCGCCAAAGGTCGTGTCATTTTAGAGCTGAATGAGTACACCTCAGGTGTGCCTTATTGTGAGTCATTAAAAGGCGAGATTGCCAGCCCAAATATAGATGTTAAAGGCTTTAATGGCTGGTTTAATATTGGGCCACTGAGTGGCATGTTAAGCTGTAAGTCGGGCGATATAGCCATTTTGGTCGACCCAGATAACACCTTAGGCCTTGAAGCCGACGCAACACTTAAAGCTAACTTTGACTTTAAAGTAGCAGGCTATGTTAAACCTGATGCCAGCTTACCCAAAGATGTGCACGACGCGGTTAAGTTTTTAGGCCGCCCTGATGCACAGGGCCGCTACCCACTTAATTTTTAATGTAACAAAAGAGATTTAATGCAATTACCACAGTTTAACGAACAACACGCACAGCAATTAAGTGCATTTTTGAGTACACAACCTCAGGCTATGTCATTAACAAAAAGCCAAGGCTATCTATTTGGGGTTATTTGCTCGCCAAGCCCATTAGAAGTTCACCAGTGGTTAGCGCATATCGTGCCTAATACGGCTAACGATTTAGACGAAGAAATACTGTTTTTATTTATGGCGTTGTACCATCAAATTAGTGAGCAAGTATTTGAAACAGGTTACAAGTTACCCGCTGATTTTGACCTTGAGTATACCCAAGCCTGGAGTGAAGGTTTTTTACGTGCTACTCAAGAATACGCACAACCTCTATTAACAGCTCCTGCGTTAGAGCCTCAGTACAAAGAAGCACTAGAGAGTGCGCTAAGTACGCTTAGCTTTTTTGCTGTTGATGAGCAAACAAGAGTGCAAATTGCGCAGCAAAACAACATGACACTCGAAGCCTTATATCAGTATCAGTACGAATCAATGGGCGACTTTGCATTAGGTTTTGCCGAGCTAATTGAGGTGGTGGCCATAAACAGTGGGCTGATTACAGATGAAGGGTGGGAAGAGTAGCCTTTAGGTATTAAACGGCGCTTAGGATAATTAAGCGCCAAGTTCTAAAATAATATCAGTGCAGCCTTTTTTACACTTAACAACACCTTTACCCGGTTCATTGGTGGCTAAATCGAGTGTTAACACCTCGCCGCACTGCTCACAGTACAAGGTTTTTCCTTGCGATAGCTTTTTAAGTATTGTGCGCTGTTTCTGAAAAGAGTCACTCGCTTTTTTGTTTAGTTGCGAAAAATCCACTACTTAGCTCTCTTTTGATCTAATGCATCCGATACAATTTTACACACTGTATTTAAACGCTCTTCGTAAAAATATAAATTTAAGTCACGCTCGCGGCAATAACGTAAATGAAATAACTGCACTGAATCATCAGTGGTAAAGGTTTTTTCAATATATTCGTTCTCAGACTCAGATAGCTTTAATGCACTGCTAATACGGTTTTTAGCCATATTGGCTGCAGGGCTACGGTTTATTTTGCTCGCATCACTTAAAAAACCCACACCTTCACCTAATAGCTTTTCACGGGGCTCTTTGACTAATGGGTGATCAATAGTAAAAAACGCAAGGATCAAAATGACCAATATAATAAATTTTTTCATAAATGCGTAAACCTTGATCTTAATGGGGTAATTTTAGCAAGCAGTGTAATAAACTGCATTTTAAAAGCAAGTAACTGAGATGAATAAATTATTAGCAATCTATACCTGTAATTTTAGCCAGCATTGTTATAATAGCCAACAGCAGTTAGATATTTCTGAAATATCTGAAAGTATTCAAACAGCTGATTATTTAAACTAATCACACTTACCATTAACGAACTACAGTTACTGTATAGAATACGCACATATTGCTACGTTTTTATTTCCAAGCGGCGTTGAGGAACTTCGATGGACAAGCAAATTAAAGTAAAGAATATACCTGCAGAGGTTAAAATCCAACAACCGGATTTAAGCCGTCAAGACGACAGGTTTAATCCACGTAACCGAATTTATGTTCGCGCAGTAAAAGGGCTTCATCAGTTACTTAGACAGCGTATAGGTTTATTAGGCATGCTTGCTTTTATGCTTTTGCCTTGGATAAATTTTAATGGCCAGCAAGCTGTGTTATTTGATTTAGTAGGTCAAAAGTACAATATTTTTGGGCTAACGCTGTGGCCGCAAGATTTCACTATATTAGCCTTTATATTTATGTTGGCCGCGTTTGCACTCTTTTTGGTTACTACCTTTTATGGAAGAGTATGGTGTGGCTATACCTGCCCGCAAACGGTATGGACCTTTATATTTATTTGGTTTGAAGAAAAGTTTGAAGGCACAGCGAATCAGCGTAAAAAGCTAGATCAACGCCCGATGGACTTTGATAAGTTTTGGCGAAAAACATCAAAGCACACCAGTTGGGTTTTATTTGCCTTATATACGGCGATTTCGTTTGTCGGATACTTTACGCCTATCCGTGAATTACTCCCTGACTTTGTTACTTTTAATGTAGGTGGCTACGCGCTGGTAAGTATTGTTTTCTTTGCCGCGTGTACCTACGCTAACGCAGGGTGGATGCGTGAAATTATGTGTTTACACATTTGCCCCTATTCGCGTTTTCAATCGGCTATGTTTGATAAAGACACTTACACCGTAACGTACGATGAAAAACGCGGCGAAAGCCGAGGCCCACGTTCGCGTAAAATTGCCCACGAAGATTTAGAAATGGGCGACTGTATAGACTGTAACTTATGTGTGCAGGTGTGCCCTACAGGGATAGATATTCGTAATGGTTTGCAAGCCGAGTGTATTAACTGTGGTGCATGTATTGATGCCTGCGATGGTGTAATGGATAAAATGAATTATCCGCGTGGTCTTATTTCTTATACTACAGAGCGTAATCTCGAAACACCTGAAAATAAAACCAACCCACTGCGAGCTAAAATCATAGGTTACACGGTCATTCTGGTGGTGCTTACCAGTGCGCTGGTGGCTAACATTGCATTTAGAAAGCCTATGGACTTTGACATAATACGAGACCGTAACCAACTGTATCGTGTTGACTTTAATGGCTTGGTAGAAAACACCTATACATTAAAAGTAATCAACAAGGCGCAGTACGAGCAAACCTTTAATATTGATGTTCAAGGCCTTGAAAACTTTAAGTACATTGGCAAACAAACATTTACAGTGCAAGCAGGGCAATCGCATAATGTGCCACTGTCACTTGTGATGGACCCGTATGATTTAAAAGCGCCAATGACGGAGTTTAACTTTGTACTTTCACCGGTTAATGACCCCGATGAAAGCATATCGCAACCGAGTAATTTTTTTAAAGCGCGATAAACACACTAACAAAAGCGGGGTAACCCGCTTTTTACATTAAGAAGCCCATGAGTAAATTTAGTTTTGAAGATTTAACGCCCGACTTAATTCTCGATGCGATAGAAAGCGTTGGTGTATATGCAGAGTCAGGTTTATTAGCACTTAATAGCTACGAAAACAGAGTCTACCAATTTAAGGCGGAAGATGGCCTGCGCTACGTTGTTAAGTTTTACCGACCTGAGCGCTGGAGCAAAGCGCAAATACAAGAAGAGCATGACTTTGCATACGAGCTTGCCGAGGCTGAAGTACCCGTTGTTGCACCCATTAAGCACAACGGAGAAAGCTTATTTGAGCACAAAGGTTATGTATTTGTGTTATTTCCAAGTGTAGGCGGGCGGCAGTTTGAGGTGGATAACTTAGATCAGCTTGATGTAATGGGTCGTTTAATTGGCCGAATGCATCAAGTAGCTAAAAGCAAAGCATTTGAGCACAGACCCACGTTTAGCTGCGAAGAATATTTGCATACAGCTAAAGTTCATCTGCAAAAAAGTAATTTGGTACCTATGGGGATCAGCACGGCTTTTTACACCATATTGGACTTGGTTATTGAGCAAGCGCAAGCTCAGTATAAAAATGTGCAAACGATACGCTTACATGGTGATTGCCACGCAGGTAATATTTTATGGGCAGGCGAAGCACTTATGTTTGTTGATTTAGATGACGCTCGCCAAGGGCCGGCCATTCAAGATTTATGGATGATGCTCAGTGGCGATCGTCAAACACAGCTGTTACAGTTAGACACCCTTGTAAATGCGTATGAAGAGTTTTGTGATTTTGACCACGCTCAACTCAAATTAATTGAACCGCTTCGTGCAATGCGTATTATTCACTATATGGGTTGGGTGGCTAAACGATGGAGTGATCCGGCGTTCGTACGGAACTTTTCATGGTTTGCTGAAGACAAATACTGGGAGCAACAAATTTTAGCGCTCAAAGAGCAACTTGCCGCATTGCAAGAAGCCCCGCTGAAGTTATTGCCATAAAATTTTATTTAAAAAGTACACGAGATACCAATGCTTAAAAAATTGAAACTGAGCCTATTACTTTTATGCTTACCATTTGCAGCCTTTGCTGCACAGTTTGAAGCCGATAACCAATATACTGTTATTGATGTAGAAAAAAGCGCAGAGCCGCAAGTAACCGAATTTTTCTCGTTTTACTGTCCGCATTGTTTTAAATTTGAGCCTGTTGCAAAGGCAATTGAAAAAAGCCTACCTGCGGGCACTGAATTTATAAAAAACCACGTTAATTTTTTAGGTGGCGTATCACCACAGGCACAAAGCAACTTAAGCTACGCCTACTTAATCGCTAAAAAGCACGGTCAAGCACAAAGTATCAGCGACCAAATTTTTAAAAGTATTCATGTACAGCGCGCACCTTTAACGCAAATGAAAGACGTTAAAAAATTACTTGAAGTTAACGGTATCGATAGCGCAACGTTTGATCAAGACATTGCCAGCATGCCAATTATTTCAGCTGAGCGCGCAATGCAAGACAAACAAAATAAATATTCAAAACTAGGTGCGCTAACTGGTGTGCCTACCTTTATCGTAAACGATAAATATAAAATAAACATTAACACCATTAATAACCAGCAAGAACTGAATGAGTTAGTTGCGTTTTTATTGACACTTTAATCTCGGAGAACAATAACAATGATCAAATTAGTTAAAGCAGGTTTACTTGCATTACTACTGCCTATGGCTGCTAGCAGTGTAGCTGCCACTTATGAAGAAGGCGTGCATTACGATGTGGTTGCAGAGCGCGCCACTAAAAAGCCAGAGGTAAAAGAGTTTTTCTCATTTTATTGCCCTGCTTGTAATAACATGGAAGCATTAATTGGTGAGTTTAAGCCAAAGCTAGACAAAGACGTTAAATTTAAAAAGAGCCATGTTGATTTTGTCGGTGTTCGCGATCCAGAAAACCAACAAATGATGAGCCAAGCGTTAGCCACCGCGGAAGTACTTCCACAAAAAGATAAAATTGTTGCGGCTATTTTTAATCATATCCACACTAAGCGCGCTAAATTTAACGAGCTTGCAGATGTAAAAGATGTGTTTGTAGCGCAGGGCGTTGATGGCGATAAGTTTGATAAACTATACAAAAGTTTTTCGGTACGTACATTAAGCTCTAAAATGAAGCGTGACCAAAATTACTTTAAAGAAAAAGGCGCGCTACGTGGCGTACCAACCTTTATCGTAAATGGTAAATACAAATTAAACCTAGGCCGTGAGTCTGGTATTACTGCGCCAGAAGATATTAGTAAATTAATTAACTATTTAGCGAACAAGTAAGATTTGCTAAAACCAAAAAAGCTCCGTAAGGAGCTTTTTTGTTTATAGGGATATAGTAATGGAAAAAATATTAATATCGAGTTGTTTATTTGGCTTACCTGTTCGATACGATGGTAAAAGCCAAGCATTATTACACCCGCAAATTAATGTATGGCGTAAAGAAAATAGGTTAGTTATGTTTTGTCCTGAGGTGGCTGGTGGATTGCCAACCCCTAGAGCATCAGCAGAGATAAAACAAGGCAGAGTAGTAACGAGCACTTATGAGGATGTAACTAAAGAATTTAAATCAGGTGCAGCTAAAGCCCTAGACTTATGTAATGAGCATGCAATTCGTTTTGCTTTACTTAAAGAGTCGAGCCCTTCGTGTGGTAGAAATACAATTTATGATGGTAGCCATAGTGGGGTAAAAGTACAGGGCATGGGTATGACTGCTAAGTTGCTGATGGAGCATCAAATTGAAGTGTTTAGTGAAAATCAAATACCAGCACTTATAAAGGTGCTGGCATTATAATATTAACTCACTATTTTCTTTGTAAGAAAACACCCGATTCTATGTGATGCGTATAAGGGAACTGATCAAATATCGCAAAGCGCTTAACATGATGAGTGCGGGTTAAATGATCTAAATCGCGCTCAAGTGTGTCTGGGTTGCACGATATATAAATAATGTTCTCGTAGTTGGCCACTAAGTCACATGTAAGGGTATCCATACCTGCACGTGGAGGGTCGACTAAAATAGTTTGGCAATCGTAACTTTTTAAATCTATCCCCTCTAAACGCGAAAAGGTACGTTCACCATTCATTGCCTGGGTAAACTCTTCACTCGACATGCGAATTATATCTAAGTTATCTACTTTATTTTTAGCAATGTTGTATTGCGCTGAATGCACAGAAGACTTAGATATTTCAGTAGCTAATACGCGATTAAATGAACCCGCTAATGCGATAGAGAAATTACCATTACCACAGTAAAGCTCCAGTAGGTCATTTCTAAGTGGTTTACATAAGTCTTGTGCCCACTCCAGCATTTTTATATTCACTTTAGCGTTAGGTTGCGTAAAGCTATTTTCTACTTGTTGATAAATAAGCTCCTGGCCGTTTACGGTTAAACGCTCAGTAACAAAATCATTGCCTAGTACTTCTTTTTGTTTGCGCGCACGACCGATAAAGTCAATATTGTACTTACTGCTCAGTTTTTCTTTCAGGGCTTTTATTTCAGTTAGCCACTGATCATCGAGTGGTTTGTGATAAAGCAAGCTTACTAAAATTTCGCCACTTAATGACGATAAGTAATCGATTTGAAACAGCTTACGACGTAATACTTCACATGACTTTAAATTATCAATCATCACCTGCATAACTTCACCAACTAATGGCGCTGCAGGGTCAAAGGTGTCGACGCGAATTTTTTCTTTCGTGGCCTGATCAAACATAATATGAAATAGATCATCCCCATCGTGCCATACTCTAAATTCAGCACGTTGGCGGTAGTTAATTGGCTCAGAGCTAAACACCTCTAACGCTTGCACACCAAATCGCTTAAATTGCGACGTAATACGCTGCTCTTTCTCAGTTAGCTGCGTATCGTACTGTGTGGTATCTATTTTAATCACTGCCATTAATGCTACTACCTTATCTATGAGATCTATTTATCGGCGCTATTGTAGGGAGCGAGCAGTATTTGTCTAGTTTTGCTGATAATAAAGTTGCTGTTTTTTTAAACATACACTTTAGTTTTATCACTATTAGCCGATAATAAGCTAAGTTTGTAACGGAGGTGGATCATGAAAATCGGTAATTATGGCTATACGCCAAACAACAACGTAAACAAATTCAATAATAAAGAGGCGCTACAGCAGCCAACAATCCAATCTCCGCAAGAAAGTTCATTACAGCGAGGCAGAGAACTTGCTGCAAAAGTGCTTGGCGACAAAATGGCAGAGCAGCTAGGTTTACCTGTTGAGCAAAAACAAGCCGATAAACCTTTATTCGATTTTGATGAAATAGTAAAAAATGTACTCGACTTTGTCTCGGGCGCAGTTAATAAAGCCAAAGCCAATGGAGCCGATGACGATAAATTAAAAAATATGTTAGACGATGCGCGCACTGGAGTTCAAACCGGTATAGACGAAGCGGTTGATGAACTAAAAGGCACCGGTGTATTTAACGAAGAAATGCAAGAGGGCATCGATAAGTCAAAAGAAGGCATTTTTGAGGGGCTTGATGAGTTTGAGCAAACTCTATTTAATCCACAACCGGCCAGTGTAAGCGTAAGCCAAGCACAATATGTAAGTATGAGCAGTAACGCCGAGTATAAGTTTACAACAGCCGAAGGTGATGAAGTCAGTATTAGCTTTGCTGATGCATATGAGTCGCAAACAGCGAGCGGGTATCAGCAAAGTAATAACAGCGAATCGTTTGCCAGTTCATCGTCGCAATCTCGTGAGCTGTCTTTTTCAATGTCAGTTAATGGTGATTTAAACGAACAAGAGCAAAATGCTATTAATGCCATGATGGAAGAGCTACAAGGTGTAAGTAAAACATTCTTTAGTGGTGACTTAGATGAAGCGTTTGAAAAAGCACAAGAGCTGAGCTTAGGCAGTGAGCAACTTGTTGCATTTTCAATGGATCTTCGCCAAACAAAAACAGTTGCTACCGTTAAAAGTTATGAGCAATATCAGCCAAACCCAACAAAAGAGGTAGCCGATGCGATCGCACCTTTTAATGACGATCTAAAAAATGCATTTAATAAAGCATCGCAACTAGGCCTACAAGATCAGCTTGCCGGTATTATAGAGTGGCTAAACCAAGATCAAGCAGCGGTCGATCAGCTCGTTGATTACACCCAAGCAATGTTTGAAAACCTAAACCAATTGAATTCAGCGGGCGAGTCACTCGACGCACTAAAGTCTGAGCAAAGCTAAACTGCTTTCTTTTATAAAAACCTCATGGCAAACTGCCGTTCTTAGTAAACAGTAGGAACCAAAGTTTGTCAGCCCACATAATGGTATTTGATTCAGGTATAGGTGGCACCACTGTGCTTGAGCATATTCAAAAGCGTATTCCAAATGCACAGTACAGCTACTTTATGGATAATGCATTACTCCCTTATGGCGCGCAAACTCAGCAAACTATTATAGGCCGCTTATGCTCACTCATTTATTTTATTGAGCAAAATGCGCTTGGTGTCGATCTTATTGTTATAGCTTGCAATACAGCTTCTACATCAGCCTTAAGTGAAGTACGCAAAATTACTTCAATACCTATAGTCGGCGTAGTGCCGGCAATAAAACCTGCTGCTGAAGAAACCCGCACAAAGCACATCGGCTTATTAGCAACCCCTGCCACAGTGGCAAGCCACTATACTCATACACTAATAAAAGAGCATGCCAGTAAGGTAACAGTGAGTTTATATAGCAGTGTGGAGCTGGTGGCATTGGCAGAGCAGCTATTTTTTTCTCAAAAACTAGATACATTCAAACTACATAAAGAGCTTACGCGTTTGCGCATTAACTCAGATATAGATGTACTTGTACTAGGTTGCACACATTTTCCAATCCTTAGCAACGCTCTACAAGCGCACTTTAATAACTCAGTGCAATTACTCGATTCAGGCGCGGCCATTGCCAGCAGAGTAAACTATCTATTAGATCAGCATAACTTTGGAAATAAATTTACAGACAAAAAAAAGCCGCTGCAATATTATGCAACGGCTAATGTTTTGAGTAATAAGCTAGCTATAAAGCACGTTACACTGATTGATCCGTCCCAGTGCGTAAAGAGCTAGAATCATCTTCTTGTTTTTGTTTCGCCTCACGCACTTTTAAAGTACGCTGTTGAAACTCACTATCGTTTAACTTAGCAATTGCATTGTCTGCATCTGCCTGCGCCATTTCAACAAAACCAAAGCCACGACGTTTGCCAGTATTTTTATCCTTTAATAGGCGCACGTTGAAAACTTTACCTTGTTCTTCAAACAAAGCGCGAACAACCCCTTCATTTGCACGATAAGGAAGATTACCAACATAAAGTGTTTTTGTTTTTACTTCAGCTTCTTCACCACCTTCCGATGACATTGCAGCAATAGCAATCCCACCAATTAATAAACCAGCACCAAATAGCAATGCTGGGCTTAAAGCTAAGCTGCCTAAAGCAAACTCAACAATAACAAAACCAACTACAGCAAGAATAACAGAGAAGATAAAAGATTTTTGATCGGGTAATTTCATTTTAGATCTACCAATAAACAGGAAATAAACATTAATTTAACATTGTGAACTTGCTATCTTAACGTCTTAAACGAACATAGCAATGAAATTTATATTAAATAATAAAAATCAGTATAAAAAAGCATCATCTTAGCCGGTGATTTAGCTAGTTTTACGCTGTTTTGCTTTATTTTTGTTCGAACAGTAAAAAGATCTAAAAAAAGGGTTGATCTGTTTTCGGATCTCCCTATAATGCGACCCCACTGAGACGGGGAACGCCAACGCATAGCGAGGCGCGAGCTGCTCAGAGAGTTAAGTAAAACTTCGGTTTTAACAGCTTTCGAGTTTAGCAAAGTTAAGTGTTGACGAGG
>NZ_PNCU01000063.1:0-781 GCF_005886915.1 Pseudoalteromonas sp. S3776
TGCTCTTTAAAAATTTGGAAAAGCTGATAATAAAATTCTGATAAATATTCGTATTTATCAAGAGTTTTCAAAAGTAAAAAATGCCATTGATTATTCAATAGAATAGTTAATTGGTATCTACTTTAGTATTCAATATTAACTTCTGGCGAAGTTAAACTGTCATATAACAAAGACCCGTTTGGGTTGTATGGTTAAGTGACTAAGCGTACACGGTGGATGCCTTGGCAGTTGGAGGCGATGAAGGACGTATTAACTTGCGATAAGCCTAGTCAAGCTAGTAAAAAGCGCTTGAGACTAGGATTTCCGAATGGGGAAACCCACCTGCTTGCAGGTATCGTTAACTGAATACATAGGTTAACGAGGCGAACGCGGAGAACTGAAACATCTAAGTACCCGTAGGAAAAGAAATCAACCGAGATTCCGATAGTAGCGGCGAGCGAAATCGGAACAGCCCTTAAGCTTATTATGTGTTAATGGAAGGCTCTGGAAAGTGCCACGATACAGGGTGATAGTCCCGTACATGAAAACGCATTTTAAGTGAAATCGAGTAGGTCGGAGCACGTGAAACTTTGACTGAATATAGGTGGACCATCATCTAAGGCTAAATACTCCCAACTGACCGATAGTGAACCAGTACCGTGAGGGAAAGGCGAAAAGAACCCCTGTGAGGGGAGTGAAATAGAACCTGAAACCGTGTACGTACAAGCAGTAGGAGCCCCTCGAGGGTGACTGCGTACCTTTTGTATAATGGGTCAGCGACTTATATTTTGTAGCGAGGTTA
>NZ_PNCU01000064.1:0-1367 GCF_005886915.1 Pseudoalteromonas sp. S3776
TCATAGGTTGGATCTTAAGAAAACTTGAAGTTGAACTCTGTTAATGATCAAATGGTTACGCCAATAATCGTTTAACCAAAAACAGAGTTCACATGCAGACTAACCAAGTTTCAAATCAATTAAAAGCCCTTATCTCTGAAAAACACCTCATTGAGCTTGCAAAAAACTCTGGATTTCAGGTTCGACACCGTTGTTTATCAATTGCCTCTTTACTCAAAGCTGTATTCAAAAGCTTATCTTGCCTGCAAGATGCTAACTTATCAGATATCCATCAATACCTGCGAACGCAGGCTGGTTGCACAATCAGTTATAAGCCTTTTCATAATCAAATTCGAAAACCCGCATTGACTGAGCTAGCCCGAGAACTCGTTATACAAGCAATGTCTAAATTGACTGTAAACACGCTGGAGAAAACTTTTTTTACTCAACGAGGAATACAACGCGTGTTATTACAAGATGGCTCTTCATTTGCTCTACATGATGAACTAGCTCAGGTTTTTGCTGGCCGTTTTACTGCTATAAGTCCTGCCGCAATTGAGTTGCATGTTACTTACGACCTATTTAATGAACACCCCAGCGAAATAGATATTCGTCCTGATGTTGAAACTGAACGAGCCTTTTTACCGGGCAGTCACACACTTGAAGATACGTTATTACTTGCTGATGCAGGGTATTTTGACTTAGATTACTTTGAGCAAGTAGCTCAAGGTGGTGGTTACTTTTTGGTCAGGGCAAATAAAAACATCAACCCAACCGTTACATCAGCTTATTGCGCGGGTATAGAACTCAAAGAGAAAAATATTAAACTCAAAACGTTACTCGAGAAATTTGCAAGCCAACCACTTGAATTAACAGTACGCTGGAAGAAAAATGGACCCGAGTATAGGCTTATCTATCTACCGGATGAAAAGCGCCCCGTTTTCCTTGTTACCAATTTAAATGAAGTACAGTTTAACTTTGACGAGTTACTCGATATATACGCGACCCGCTGGCAAATTGAGTTATTTTTCAAAGAGCTAAAGTCATGGAATAACCTTAAGGGATTTATCACACGAGATCCTCATATTGCCGAATCACTGGTTTGGCTGAGTATACTGCAAACACTTATCAAGCGTTTTATCTGCCATAGTGCAGCAACTATGTTTAAGTGTCCGATCTCGACATTTAGAGCGAGTAAATGCAGTTATCTTTGGTTAGATGATATTCTAGATTGCATAGAGCAAACACGGTGCAACCATAAGGTACACCGTGTACTTGAGCTACTAGCGGTAAATTGTAAGCGGCAACCCATTGAAAAAGATAACGACGTTAGCCGTTTTAAAATAGGAAGTTACGCGATCAATATCTCTTAAGAACTAAGCTATGAA
>NZ_PNCU01000065.1:0-42900 GCF_005886915.1 Pseudoalteromonas sp. S3776
CAGAATGGTGGGTCATGATGGACTTGAACCATCGACCAATGGATTAAAAGTCCACTGCTCTACCAACTGAGCTAATGACCCGCTCTGTGTGCTTACAATTAAGTGAGCTGCGTAAATCCGCCGATTGAACCACTCTTTATCTTAATAAAGAATGGTGGGTCATGATGGACTTGAACCATCGACCAATGGATTAAAAGTCCACTGCTCTACCAACTGAGCTAATGACCCGCTCTTTTTGCCGCATTTTGAGTGGGGTAACCATTCGTTTGCTGCGGGCGCTTATAATACTTATTTATAAAATGAGTGCAACCGAAAATGTCTCTTTTTTTCAGTTTTTATGCCTAGGTGAGCAAAATTAAAGCGTTTGTGCTCAAACTACATGCAAATACAAGATTCGCCGAGTATTTCTATGTAGTTTGAGCTTTAAATACACTGCTTAAATGCGCCCTAATTAGCTAAACGCTCGGTTGCAAGTTTTGCAGCAGTTGTACTTGGATATTGGTTAATTAGATCACCCAATATTTTTTGTGCCTCTTGATTTTGGCCTTGCTCTTGTAAAAGCGTGCCTAATTTTAACATGGCATCTGGTCGTTTGTTTGAGTTAGGAAACTCATTAACCACCACTTTAAAATGCTCACTTGCTTTTACACCATCATTTTTAATGGTTAGCAACTGCCCAAGCCAATAATGTGCATTAGAGGCATACACAGAATTAGGATAGGTTGTTAAAAATGTTTGAAACTCAGGAATAGCTTGGTCGTAGCGTTTGTCTTTCATTATTAGCGCTACTGCACGCTCATACGCCTCGTTTTCAGATAAGTCACTGCTATAGGTTTGTGCATCGCTCGATTGCGTGTAATCGGTCGCAGGCGCAGCAGCAGGTTGTGTATACGCTTGGCTTACGCGGTTTTCTATTTCTTGATAAAGCTCTCGCTGGCGCTGAAGTACCTTTTCAAGTTTATAGCTTTGCTCTTCAGTAACACCGCGAATTTGGCTTACTTCATCTTGAAGCAGGTTAAGTTGTTGCTGTAATTCAACTTGTAATAAGTTTCGCGACTGCATCATGTTTTCTAGTGATGCTAAACGCTTCTCTATGCTCGACTGTGAACTTGCAGCTTCTGAAACAGGAGCGGGAGCAGCCAAAACTTGGGTGCTCCCGCTCAATATCATGGCTGCCAAAATAATTTTCGGCTTCATAATATCTCTTATCTTAGTAAACTAGTACCGCACGGCGGTTTTTAGCGAAAGCTGACTCAGTGCGAGATTTAACCATTGGTTTCTCTTCACCGTAGCTAACTACTGACATTTGGCTAGCAGAAACACCTAAGCTTTGTAGGTATTTTTCTACAGCTTGGCCACGATGCTCACCTAGTGCAATGTTGTACTCAGGCGTACCGCGCTCATCAGCGTGACCTTCAATTAATACTTTTACTGAAGGGTTTTGAACTAAAAACTCAGCATGTGCGCGAAGTAATTCTGCGTACTTGTTCTCAACAGTTGCTTTGTCGAAGTCAAAGTAAATGATTTGCTCTTGACGAAGCGCTTCATACTTTTGACGAAGTTGCTCTTCTGCTTGTTGTTCAGGTGAAATTGTTGCTACTTCAACTGTGTCCGTGTTTGTTGATTGCTCAACTGCACTTTGGTTTGATTGGTTAGCTGCGCCTTCATCAATATCTGAAGATGAGCTACAAGCGGCTAATGTCATTACTGGCACAGCGATTAGCAGGCCTTTAAGTACTTTGTTAAGTTGCATTGAGTAGATTCCTATTTTGAGTAAACCAGCAAATATTACTGTAAATATGGCGACCAAGCTGGTGCCTTTACTTGTCCGTCTAGCACGGGTAAACGTGCTTTAAAGCGACCGTCCATCGATACCAGCGCGAGTACCTGTTTATTATTATGAAGCGTGCTATATATGATCATCGAGCCGTTTGGCGCTATGCTCGGAGATTCATCAAGGCGAGTTCGTGTTAATACTTGAAACGCACCTGTAGCCAACTCTTTCTTAGCAAGATGGTACTGCCCGTTGGTACGGTTAACCATCACTAATTCTTTACTATCTGGCGTTATAGAACCCGCTAGGTTCATATCGCCGTCGAAGGTCAATCGTTGTGACCTACCAGTTCTTAAATTTAACTTATAAATCTGGGCATTACCACCCCTTTCAGATGTAAACACAATATCCTGGCCATTTGGGTACCAAGATGGTTCAGTATCTATACTACGGTGGCGTGTAAGGCGTGTTTCTTTACGGGTTGCTAAATCTAAAACGTAAACTTCGGTTGCACCTGTTTTATCTTTAGAAAGCACCAATAACATTTTTTTGCCATCTGGTGAAAACTGCGGTGCACCGTTAATACCGCGGTAACTTGTGATCAGCTCACGCTTACCTGAGTAGAGATCTTGAATGTAAATTTGGCTTTGGCGGTTTTCAAATGTTACATACGCAAGCTTAGTGCCATCAGGCGACCAAGCTGGTGACATTAACGGCTCTTTTGAGCGCAATAACACTTGCTCGTTAAAGCCATCGTAGTCGGCAACCACTAACTGGTAAGGTTTTGGTTGATCTTCGCGTACAATTACATACGCAATTTTAGTTAAAAACGCGCCTTTTTCACCGGTTAGCTTTTCGTAGACTACATCGCTTATGCGGTGAGAATAACGGCGAAAGCCACTTTCACCAATTACACTTTCGCGTGCTTCTAAAATGTGATCTTGGCTTTTTACAAGTTTACCGTTGCTCATCATTTGCGTTTGGCCGCCTGTAATTTGCCCACGGATCACATCTACCAATTCGTAGCGTACTAGGTAACGCCCATCAGTTTGCTGATCAACTTCGCCAACGACAACCGCTTCTACACCTTGGTTTACCCAAGCTGCGTAGTCTATATCGCCATCTTTATTAGGAAGTTGCGGCATTTGTGCTACATCTACCGGTTTAAACTTACCACTGCGCATTAAATCGGCAGCAATAACATCGCTCAATTTTTGCGGAATTGGGCCAACACCATTGTATTTAAAAGGCACGATGGCAATAGGACGTGCGCCGTCTACACCTTCAGTTATTACAATTTCAAGTGCCGCATTTGCCACACCCTGAAACCCTAATAATATAACTACAAAGGCTATTTTAATTTTGCTGAACATATCATTCCTTTAAAATTCTGGCTTGATTGTTAAATTAATATTCTTAAGTTGCTCGAATACATCTTTGTCTTTAGATACAGGTAATGTGTCGGCCATGCGCACAGCTCTAAGTGCTGCTTCACACACTAACTTATCACCCCCTAACGATTTAACCTGCGTGACTAAACCATTAAACCCAAGACGAATATTTACTCGGCACTGTTGATTTTTCATTTTTTCATCAATCAGTAAGTTTTGCTGAATACGCGCCATAATTAAGGCTCTATACTTATCAACTTCGCTTACTACTTGCTGTTGGCGTATTTTACTACGTGCAGCCTGCTCTTTTGCAAGTTGTTCTTGCAGCATTTGCTCTTGCAGCGCTTGCTGACGTTTGCGTTCGGCTTCTTTGGCACGCGCTTTGGCTTCTGCTTCACGTTTTTTACGCTCTGCTTCGGCTTTTTTCAGTGCCTCTTCTTCTGCTTTACGCTTATCTGCAGCCGCTTTGGCTGCATTTTCAGCCTCTTGCTTTTGCTTTTCGGCTTGTTTTGCCTTAGCACGTTCTTTTTGTTCAATTTCACGCGCTTTTTTAGCTTCAGCCTCAGCTTGTGCTTTTTCTTTCTCTTTTGCTTTACGCTGTTGCTCTAGCTTTTTAATATTACGGGCTTCGGCTTCACGTTGTTTACGTGCATTGGCGGCTCTGCGCTCTAAGTCGCGAATGCGCTTATCTTCAGCACGTTTTTTAGCGTCTTCTTTTTTTTGCAACTCGGCAATTTTTTGCTCAACTTGCTTTTGATCTACAGTGACCGCAGACACTGCATTATCAGGCTCAGGAATAGCCGAATTAAGCGTCACTTCCATTACTTTAGGTGCTGGAGGGTGTATATTCGCAGTTGCCCACAAAAAGCCCCCCAAACCTAAATGTAAAAGCACTGACTTGATTATAGAACTATTCATGTTACTACTGTTTCCCCTCAAAGGATTCTGTCATTAAACCCACAGATGGTACGCCAGCATTCTTTAAAAAGTCCATTAATAACAATACTTCTTGGTACGAAACCTTACCAGAGCCTTTAATCATTACTGGTACATCAGGGTTTTTCATTAGCTGAAGCTTAATAACCGCTGCCACATCCAGTGCTTCCATTGGCTCCTCTGGATCAGTTCCTATGCTTACATAGTACTTACCTGCAGAGTCAATAGAGGCAATAATGGGTGGCGTGTCTTTAGTGTCAACTAAATCCGACTCTTCCATTTTTGGTAAATCAACTTTTACACCGTGAGTAATAAGCGGTGCTGTTGCCATAAATATAATTAGCAATACCAACATTACATCAATGTAAGGTACTACATTAATTTCTGCGACCGGACGGCGCTTCTTACGCTGATACATTCGCTTTAGCCTCTATTTGGGTAGCTGCTTGACGGTGTAAAATATTGGCAAATTCTTCCATAAAGTTGATGTAGTGTGATTCTAGTTTTTCAACTTTATTAGCAAAGCGGTTATACGCAATAACAGCCGGAATAGCCGCAAATAAACCCATTGCTGTTGCAATAAGTGCCTCAGCAATACCTGGCGCTACCATTTGTAAAGTTGCTTGTTTAACTTCACCTAGTGCAATAAAGGCATTCATAATACCCCACACCGTACCGAATAAGCCGATATATGGGCTAATTGAACCTACTGTCGCTAAAAACGATAAGCTCGATTCTAGTTTTTCAATTTCACGCGATAGAGCCACACGCATTGAACGATGCGTACCTTCCATAACAATGCCTGCGCTTTGAAATGTGTTCTTTTTATGGCGCGCAAATTCTTTAAAGCCTGATGTAAATAACGCTTCAATACCATGAGATTGGCCACTGCGTGATGAAATTTCGTTGTATAATTTGCTTAAGTCGATACCTGACCAAAATTTTTGTTCGAATTTTTTTGCATCAGACAAGGCATCGCTAATTGCTTTTTTGCGCTGAAAAATAATTGCCCATGACATTACAGACATTGCTACAAGCGCTAGCATAACTAACTGCACAAGCAAACTGGCTTCTAGAATTAGATCTAAAAAGTTAAGCCCTGATCCCACGTTAAACTCCTAAATAATTTCAAAAAACGTCAATTTGGTTATTTTATGTAAATAAGACCATTGTAACGGCCATAAGTTGCATCTAGTGTATCGAGTCAAGAGTTTACTGACAACGGTATTGCTATGAATTGGCAACAAAAAACGTTAAACATACGGTTAATCACTTGTTTGTTTCTAAAACGCGACTGCCACGCTAAGTAAAGTACAACTAAATACAATAAAAGTGCGTAAATATACGCAGAAAACTTGATAAAATGCTGCGTTTATTCATAAAAAGTGCATAAGCACGCAAAAGCTATTCATGTCATTATGCATGTACTAATTTAACTAATAGTGTAACAATACAGCTCACACCAATTGTTTATTAATTTTCAGTAACTTATGAAGTTAACGAATAATTAACGCACAAGTTTCGAACAACTAAAAAATTCATCAGATTAGTTTTTTTTATCTGAAATTTTAAATTTTCTAGTTTGAACAAAAAGCACATATTCCGTATTATTCTCCCATACCGAGCTTACGCACTGAATGAAAGATTTTTCATTAAGCCAAGTTCTTAGTAATAGGATTTTTAAACGTATTACATTGTTTTACTCTTTTTGGATAAAACCTAATTAAGTAAAACGTAGTTCCCTGGATTACTTCCTTCAACTTGTTGTTTGCCCGCATTATATGCGGGCTTTTTTTTGCCTAAACTTTCGCGCTTCCTACTCAACCTGAATACTAGGGCCTGCTTACCTTTCGAGGTTAAATTCGCAGCAGCCTGTTTGGTATTTAGGCAAGGCAGAGCCTATGTAGTGTGGTCATTCCCCATAAATAGGCGATAACGACGTATAAATGCCAAACAGGCGCTGCCCTAAGGGTTCTGCCTAGGGGTCATTTACTCATTGTTACTCGGTTTTTACTTAGCCCACTAGGTTACAAACCTCGCGCCGCGATTAAATGGCCCCTAGATTGAACAAATTATAACCCTGAAAGGTCAACAGGCCCTCAATAAAAGCGCATTTCTTAAAGCCGCGTTTTCGCTAAAAGCTTCTCACTAAAAAAACTTATATCAGCCTAATTTAAGATGTCTGTAAGTCTCTTTATAAAAATACAATGTACTTAATTTAAATAACCACACTTTTAAGCTCTCAAAAAGTAGCAAATAAGTGCCGTGATAAATTCAATGGTACGCAGCATAGCCACGCCAGTCTTAACGTTAAGTGAATTACAAAATGAATTTAATTTATTGGTTACATTTGCAACAAAGTGGATGAAAGCTGATTAACTATTAAGAAAATTTTACAATTAAGGGTAGGTACAACCCGCTACATTGACTGTAACGGGCTAAATGAGGTTAATCTTGTTTAGGGAGTAAACCAAAGTGATGGTACGCATTGTCTGACACAATTCGCCCGCGCGGTGTGCGCTGTATAAAGCCTTGTTGAATTAAAAACGGCTCAATTACATCTTCAATGGTTTCTTTTTCTTCGCCGATGGCGGCGGCTAAATTATCTAGCCCTACAGGTCCGCCCATAAATTTTTCGATAATGGCAAGTAAGTATTTACGGTCCATGTAATCAAACCCGCTTTTATCTACGTCAATCATATCTAACGCCTGCTCGGCAACCGAGGCATTCACAGTGCCATCAGATTTTACTTGCGTGTAATCGCGTACACGGCGCAATAGGCGGTTAGCTATGCGCGGTGTGCCTCGCGAGCGCTTTGCAATTTCGGTGGCTCCATCATCGCACATTTGTAAATCTAAATAATGCGCTGAGCGCCCCACTATATATGATAAATCAGCAATAGAATAAAACTCTAAGCGCTGCACTATGCCAAAACGGTCTCTTAGTGGTGAGGTAAGAGAACCTGCACGTGTGGTTGCGCCAATAAGCGTAAACGGCGGTAAGTCTAATTTAATAGATCGTGCTGCTGGGCCTTCACCAATCATAATGTCGAGTTGATAATCTTCCATCGCGGGGTAAAGGATTTCTTCAACTTGCGGGCTGAGTCTGTGTATTTCATCAATAAACAGTACATCGCCCTCTTCAAGGTTAGTAAGCAATGCAGCAAGGTCGCCGGCTTTTTCGAGCACTGGCCCTGAGGTGGTTTTAATACTTACATTAAGCTCGTTGGCGACAATATTAGCAAGCGTGGTTTTACCTAAGCCTGGCGGGCCAAATATTAATAGATGATCGAGCGCTTCACCACGGCTACGGGCAGCCTCTATAAATATTTCCATTTGCTGCTTAACATGCGGCTGACCTTTGTAGTCGGCTAAAAGCTTGGGCCTTATTGCGCGGTCTATGGTGTCTTCGTTGGTTTTTTCGCTCGCGTCAATTAAACGATCAGCTTCAATCATGGGTTACTCACAACATTGATTTTAAAGATTCTTTAATAAGAACCTCAGTAGACATATCGGGTTTGCTTACCGATTTTACTGCTTTTTGCGCCTGTGGCAATTTATAACCTAACGCAACAAGTGCCGATACGGCATCGTCTGCGGCATTATTGGCAATAGTTGCATCGCAAGCGGGCTCTATTACGGCATTATCGCTAAATGGCGTAAATAAATCATTACCCCAATCTTTTAAGCGGTCTTTCATTTCAAGCACTAAACGCTCAGCGGTTTTTTTACCCACACCCGGTAATTTAACCAAGGTTGTGGCGTCTTCGTTGTTTACGCAACTTACAAATTGTTGCGCCGACATGCCCGACAAAATCGCTAACCCGAGTTTAGGCCCCACGCCATTTGCTTTTAACAACTCTCTAAACAGCGCGCGCTCGGTTTTATTATTAAAGCCAAATAATAGTTGTGCGTCTTCGCGTACTACAAAATGCGTGTACACGATGGTGTTTTCGCCAACATTGGGTAAGTCGTAAAAACAGGTCATGGGCATTTGTACTTCGTAGCCTACGCCGCTTACTTCTAATAAAATTTCGGGCGGCTGCTTTTCAACTAAAATGCCATTTAAACGGCCAATCATATTTATTTCCTTAAACGTCCTCTAACGGTTTTGCTGGCGCTACCCGCTAGTTTGATTAAATTTTGTTCTGAGTGAGCATGGCATATTGCAATAGCAAGTGCATCGGCCGCATCGGCTTGCGGTGTACCTGGTAATTTTAAAATATTTTTGACCATGTGTTGTACTTGCGACTTATCGGCGCCGCCATTTCCTACCACGGCTTGTTTAATTTGCCGTGCTGAGTATTCAAATACGGGTAAGTCGGCCATAGAGGCGCCCACGATAGCCGCGCCTCGGGCTTGGCCTAGCTTTAGCGCTGCATCCGGGTTATGCGCCATAAATACTTTTTCTATTGCAAAGGTTTCGGGCGAGAACTGCTCTATTATTTGTGTGATCCCTTGGTAGATCATTTTTAATCGTATGGGGAACTCATGCTCAGCTAATTTTATACACCCACTGCCTAAATAGGTAAATTTAGCACCTTGGTGAGCAACTACACCATAACCCGTTAAACGTGAACCTGGGTCTATCCCTAAAATAATGGCCAAACAGCACACTCATTATTGTTGTTTTTCAATAACGGTAATAATGCCAGAGCACTGTATAAATTACCAGTGGCGAGTAAAAACAAAAACGCCCGCAACTTAGTGCGGGCGTTTAGCATTAATAAAGTATAGCTTAGGCTAAAGCACGTACTAAGCCTTGGGTATTTTGTTTAAGCTTACGGGCAATCATTAAGTAGCCAAGCGCCGCCACAAAAACCCCGCCCGATACTGGCCCTATTAGCCATATTTCAGGGTGCAGTTTACCGGCTAAGTCAAACATTTGCTGCTGAACAATTAGCAAAGCTATATCACTAAATAATGCGGCTACAAACCCAGCTAAACCACCTAATAGCAAAAACTCATAAAGGGTCGCATTTTTTATTAACCGCCCTTTGGCGCCTAAAGTTCGCAGTATTACTATTTCTTGCATTCGCTCACCTAGGCTCGCTTGCACCTGCGATATAAGCACTAATGCACCACACAACACCACAATAGCAAGCACAAAGCCAATCGCTAACGACACCTGCTCAATGGTTGATTGAATTTGCTTTACAAAGTTATCTACATCAATGGCGGTAATAGTTGGATACGTGCGCAGTAACTGGCTAAACGCTTTCTTTTGCTCAGGCTCTATACGCACAGATGAAATATACGTTGCCGGAAAATCTTTTAGCACGTCGGGGCTTAAAATAATAAAAAAGTTAGGTTTTAGCGTAGCCCAGTTTACTTTACGTACGCTAGTTATTTTAGCGTCAAATGATTGCGCACCAATTAGAAATGTTAAAGTGTCGCCTATTTCTACATCTAAACGCTCCAGCATTGATTCCTCAACCGATGCTTCACCCACCGCGCCTTCGCCAAACCACTGTCCTTGCACAATTTCGTTTTGGGCTGGCACGTTTTCAAGCCACGTTAAGTTAAGCTCACGGCCGATGCCTGAACGTGCTTCTTCATCTTTTTTCTCGTTATCTTGCAACGATACTTTACGCGCAACAAGCTCGCCATTTACCGCATTTACGCGCCCACGAATGGTCGGGTAAAAATCAGATACTAAAATATCGTTTTCTGCTAGGTAATTGTTTACAGGCTCAAGTTCGTTTTGCGTAATATTAACTAAAAATGCATTTGGTGCATCGGCGGGTAATTGAGACTGCCAATCTGAGATCATGTCATTTTTAAGTACAATCAAAAACAGCAGCAATTTTATCGCCAACGAAAAGCTAATAAGCTGCACCGCATTTACGTTGGCACGCTTTTGTATTGAAGCAATAGCTAACGACCAGCTATTACCTGGTTTTAAGCCTAATTTACGGCCACCACCAAAAATTAATTTTGAAATAACAAACAACACCGCAATCAGAGCCAGTGTAGAAACAAACAAAATAAGCGTTATTTTAATGTTGTTACTAAATAACCACATTAATAAAAACACCGTAAGGGCACTTAAACCTAAGTGCACACGGCTTACGGCTAGTCTGTCGCCTAAATTACGGCGCAATACTCTAAGCGGTGGAATATCAAATAAATCAAGCAGTGGCTTAATAGAAAACATAACTGCACATATAACACCTGTGCTAATGGCCACCAGCCAAGGTTTAAAACCCGCTGCAGGTAAACTCATATCCATGCTTTTTGCTAAATACCCGGTGGCAATTTCTTGTAAACCGTAACCTATGGCTAAGCCAATGATAACCGCCATAGTGCAAACCATGAGTAAATGCATAAAGTAAATTTTACGAATTAATGCGCGGCTTCCGCCAAGGGTTTTCATCATAGCTACGGGGTCGTATTGGCGCTCACAATAACGCTTTGCCGACACAGCAATGGCAACTGTGGCTAAAATAATGCCCAGTAAGCCAGCTAGTAATAAAAAACTTTCTGCTCGGTTTAAGCTATTTGATATAGGCGATTGCCTGTCTTTGACGCCGTACCAGCGTTGATTTTCGGCCATTTGTGGCTTTAACCACTCATAAAACCGCGTTATGTCTGACTCATCGCCTGCATACAATTGGCGGTAGTTCACTCGGCTACCAGGTTGTATCACTTCTGTTTTTGCTACATCAGCAATATTTATGAGTACTCTGCGACTACTCGAAAATACATTAAACGGGGCATCAGGCTCTTCAACTACTACTTTTTCTACATTGAATACGGCAGCACCTAGCTCTACTTGGCTACCAATATCAATATTTAAGCTGTAAAAAACCGATTCACTTAGCCACACATTACCAGGCTTTGGTCCGCCCTGGGCTACTTGCGTTTCGCCAAGCAACGATGATTTAACTTTTAATTCGCCTTTTAACGGGTATTCGTTTGATGCCGCTTTTACCGAGGTAAACTGCATCTCGTCGTTGGCAAATAACATGGTATCAAAGTAGACCATTTGCGCAGTTTGTAAGTTTTCTTGTTTGGCTTTATTAATAAACGCCGTATCTAATTTGTGGGCACTGGCTAGCACTCTATCAGCCGCAATAAACGCACTACTTTTTTGTGCTATGCTTTGTGCTATTCGCTCTGTCACCATAGACAGCGTGAACACTGTTAGTACTGCAAGCGCAATCGCGGCACTAATTACGGTTAGTTCGCCGCGGCGAAATTCGCGGGCAAATAATTTAAGTGCTAACTTAGCCCACATTCGCTACGTCCTCTTTTGAGTTTTTAACTAACTGCCCCGCTTCAATTTGTACAATATGCTGGCACTTTTGCGCGAGTGCTTCATCGTGAGTTACTAAAATTAACGTTGTGCCGTGCTGCTGGTTTAAATCAAACAATAACGACTCCACCATTTTGCCGTTTTTACTGTCTAAATTTGCAGAAGGCTCGTCGGCAAATAAAATTTTAGGTGTGCCAATAAAAGCCCGGGCAATAGCCACACGTTGTTGCTCACCACCCGAGAGTTGCGATGGGTAATGATCTATACGGTGGCTTAGCCCTACTTTTTCTAACAATGCAAGGGCTTGCTCCTTGGCGTCGCTTTCGCCAGCAAGCTCTGCTGGCAGCATCACGTTTTCAAGGGAAGTTAAGCTTTGTACCAACATAAAAGATTGAAATACAAAGCCGACTTTTTCAGCTCGTAATGCCGCGCGTTGCTCTTCATCTAATCTATGAAGTGGCTCGCCATCAAGGATAATTTCACCACTGCTGGCTGTATCTAGGCCCGCTAATAAACTTAATAACGTGGATTTTCCTGAGCCCGATGTGCCCACAATAGCAACTGACTCACCATGCTTGACATTAAAGCTGATGTCGCTGAGGATGGGCAACTCACCTTCGAAGGTAGAAACTACTTTAGACAAACCATTTACTTGAATAATATTTAATTGAGAAAGCGCTGACATATGACTCATTCAATCCTACGTTTTGTATTCGTTTTATTTTTAGTTATCAAACCACTTAGTGCGGCGGCCGACAACACGATTTTAATACTTGGAGACAGTTTAAGTGCAGCCTATGGACTTAAACAAGAGCAAGGCTGGGTTAAATTGTTACAAGATAAATACGATGCAGAGCAGCGTAATATAGAGCTAATTAATGCCAGTATTAGTGGCGAAACAACCGGCGGCGCTTTACGCAGGCTAGATGCCTTACTCGCGCAATACCAACCAAGCCATGTGCTTATTGAGCTAGGTGCTAATGATGGTTTGCGTGGTTTTCCGGTAACAAAAATGCAGGCCAACTTAACGGATTTAATCGAAAAAAGCCAAGCTGAAAATGCTATGGTCGCGCTAATGAAAATTTACATTCCCCCTAATTACGGGCCGCGTTACAGTAAAATGTTCACAGACAGTTTTACACAAGTAAGTGAAAAAACAAATGCTCATTTACTTAACTTTTTTATGCTTAATGTGGCAGATAAGCCAAACTTAATGCAAAGAGATCAATTACATCCAAATAAAGAAGCTCAACCGCTCATACGTGATGAAATGTACGACTCGATCAATCAATGGCTAAATAAAGATTAGGGCCTGTTGTTGTTTGGTGGTTGGATTTGCGGCAGCTTGCTGTTTTGCCAAGACAAAGCCTATGAAGTTGCGCTTTTAAATATAGTTTTTTAGCTTATTTGCGCAATAAACGCGCAAACAAACAATCACTTATTGATTTTTAATAAAATATACGTACTATTGCAAACAACGTCGGTATGTAGCGCAGCTTGGTAGCGCACTGTCATGGGGTGTCAGGGGTCGCAGGTTCAAATCCTGCCATACCGACCATTTAACCTCCTCTTTATTTCTTTTTCACTGTCATTTTTCTGTATTACCTTGTATACATAGCATTAAATACTAAGTGTTTAAGGATGACTTATGAAAAAGCGTATTGTGTTTCCTCTGCTTTTATCTCTTTTTATTTCAAGCTTTGCGTTTGCCCAAGGTAGTTTTCGACTTAAAAACGGAAATCTATTAAGTGTGGGTAAAACTAAATCTGACATTGTAGCTCTGGTGGGTGCACCACTTTATAAAGATGTGCTTAATGAAGCTGTTGATATTGGCAAAGGTGACAATTTAGTTGAAACAGAAGAGTTTACTTATAAGCTAAAAGGCTCGATTGGAGGGATGTACATCGTATTGATCCGCTTTGAAAATAATATTGTGACCAGTATTAGCTCAAAACAAGTTGGCAGGCTTTAAATATTTTAGAGTTCGTTATAAACAGTTAAAAGCGCCATACGGCGCTTTTAAGGTTTTAGTGTGAACGCCCTACGCCGTTGCGCACCATGTCTTTGCCGTTTTCGAACACTTCAGCTGTAACGCCTCGCGCTAGTAATAACTGTTGCTTATCGTCAAATACCGCAACAAAATGGCTGCCGTCTTTGTTACTTGTAGCCATACCTACACCAGCCACCCCTTTTAAACCTAAGCCGCCGTTTTCTACCATAACTAAAAAGTTCTCTAGTTCTGCTAGGTTGTCGATTATGTCGTGCTCGTTATTCATACATTGCTCTTTATAAAATCTGCTTGGTTAATACCTATTCGTAGAATATAACTAAGTGAATAGGTAATAAATTTCTTGGGCGCTATTTTAAAGCTCATTACATTAAACTTAAACCTTTATATAAAGCTTATGTGTGTAGCGGTTATGGTTAAAAGCGCTCTACATTTAATAATAAATTACTTAGCGCGCAGCCATACGGCTGGGTATTAACGCGGTAATAATGGGTGTTTTTTGTGGCCGTTAAATTTATTAAAAGGTCATCTTGTTGCCCTACCGCACTTTGCTCTTGACTTAAGCACATGGCTTGAGTGAGCGAGCGTAGTTTTGAATCGGTTAAAATATTGGCAAAACGCTGCACCGGTAAAGGCGGTATTTTAACAGGTGCTAATGCTTGGCTAATGGTGCGCTCGCTAAGCTTAAAGCCCGCATTAGTAATATCTATTACACTACGAGCAGGCCAGTACGAGTAGTTATAGTTGTTTGCTTTTTGCTGCGTACTTAAATGCGCCACGCCACTTTGCCCTATTACCGTCATTAAATTTCCTTTTTGGGATTTTATAACGACTAAGGCTGTATTTTCATCAATGCCAAAACCATGCTTAATAACAGCGTTTTGCTTAACGTTATTTAATGTATTGGCTAGGTTTAGCGTTTGATTTTGCTCACTAAAGCGAGTGCTCAGTGGCCCATAGGTAAACGTGTTTAACCCCTTAATTACAGTAGGCTGCGGGGCACTCTTTGCTTTTAATACCGTTTCGCTTTGATGCTGTGAAAGATAGACTTTTTCACTTTGTATTTTGCTTCCTGCACCTAGCCCTACAATAACAGGGCGAGTTTTAATCGCGTTCGTCCAAGGGTAGGCAATATTATTTTCATCATACAGTGCTTTTAAAGCATTTTTAGCCGTGCCGTCGCTAAATAAAACACCGGTGCTGGTGTTTATTAAATTAACTAACGCCTCAACACCATTATTACACAGTGTATACTCAGCCTTTGTAAGCTCAGGATAAACATTATTGCGATTATACAGGTTCATTTGTGAGTGACGCAGCGCCGGTAAATCACTACATGTATTGTTAGTAATTGCTTTAGCAAGTGCAGGTGTAAGCGGTAACCATTGGCTGGTTACACCTTTTGGTAAAAGCGTTTTAAGCGCCTCTATTTGTGCGTATGGGTCTCGCTGGGCTGCACTAATAATTAATAAGGTGGGTGTTGGGTTTGCCACTTTTAAGCTACCCGCTATAAATTGCAATATACTGTTGCTTTGTGGTTTAGCTTTAGGTCGAGAGTTTGAATGGGGTTGTTCGAGCATATCAAACACAAAATTAAACTCTTGCTTAGTTAGACTATTGAGTTGCTCGTTATTGATATCTCGCCATTGCCAAAGCAGCTCACTTTTAGAGACTAACTTTTCATCTTTACTTATAAGGGCGTCTAAGGTCGTTAATACGTCTGCTTTTTTAGTGGTATGACTCGAAGGCCAATTTAGCCCAATTTGTTTAATGTTTGCCTTCGACACCCGAAACACAGCTTTATTTTGCGCGCTGCAACCGAGCGCCGTTTTTTCACTGCAACTATTAACTGCGCTACCGGCCAAAATTAGGGTTTGATCTTGCTGCTGGGCAGCCCCTTTGAATGAAAATAAAGTAAAAAAAACGAATATAAAGCTCATTCGCTTAATTAAAAAAGCACAGGTACGCATAACGCTCTCAAAGAAATCTAAATAGGCGTTAAGTTTAACAGCATGTAATAGCAGGCTAAATAGTAAATGTGAATGCTCAGTGATTGTTACACTTTAAAGTGATGTTGCATACACACTGACTGTTAATCACGAAGTCAATTTAGGTAATTAAAGTGTGGCCTTGTGCGCAAACACTAAACCATGATTAGTAACGTGAGCTACAAACTCTTTTGCATGCATTGGCTTTGCAAAATAAAAGCCCTGAAACTCTGTGCAACCCATGTGCGCCATTACATCAACCTGTTTTTGTGTTTCTACGCCTTCGGCCACACACGCAATATCAAGCTCTTTACACATAACATGCACCGCTTTTACTAAACTTTTTTGTCTAGTAGAGCTGGTAACTTGGCTAATTAAAGAGCGGTCGAGTTTCAACTTATTGATAGGGTAATCGGCAAGACGTGCAATGTTAGAGTACCCAACACCAAAATCATCGTCCGATACAGTAAAGCCCCACGACTGCAATGTTTTAATTAGCGTTAGCGAGTGCGCATGATTTGCCTCTAAAGAGGTTTCGGTCAGCTCTAATTCTATTTGGTGTGGCTTTACATTAAAGTCAGCTAAATATTTTACGAGCTTGGCTATGAAATCAGCTTGGCTAAAGTCGAGCAACGAAATATTAATAGATACTGGTACAGTAGGTAAGCCTTGCAGACTCCAATCAGCAAGTTGCGAGCATACTTTTTGAATAACTAAATCTGTTAGGCGGCTAACCATTCTGTGTTCTTCAGCAATGGGGATAAATACTCCTGGCGATACAGTGCCAAAAATTTTGCTATCCCAACGGGCAAGCGCCTCTAGACCTATGCATTTACCACTGGCAGTTACTTTGGGCTGGTAATGTACACTCAAATCGTTTTGCGTTAGCGCTTCATCTAATAGCATAGAAATTTCGTGTTTTTCTAAAAAGGCCTGCGAGCGTTTTTCGTCGTAACCACTTATCGGTTTGCACTTATTTGCGTGTTTAAGGGCACTCTCTGCATTTGCTAGTACCTCGGCACTTGAATGGCCTTGATCTGGGTAGCGCGCATAACCAAACAAAAAGTCTTGCTGCCTTCGCCCACTTTGCAATGCATATGTTTTGTCCAGAGTGTACTTTATGGCTGGTAGCGCCTTATTTTTAACCTCACCTTCGCCGTGCACGCCTATTATAAAAGCGAGTTTACCAGTAGCCACATGAGCACATAAAAATGGCCCCTCAGGTATGGCTTTTAGGCGCTTGTATGCACTAATTAATAGCGCTTGAGCACTTTGCTGAGAAAGTTTTAATTTTAAGTATTCACTGTTTGCGGTTTGGGTCACCACAATATAAAAACCGTGGCTGTACTTGCTAATTAGTCGCTCGCATTGCAACTCAAACCAGTGCTCGTTAGGTAACTTGGTATGGGGGTTTGAGTACTTTAAACGTTTGTTTTCTTGCTCAGCCGTGAGTAAATTTTGCTTTATCACATGCTCTTCAGTGCAATCGTAAAATTCATATATGCGATAGTTTTTATTGATTGCCACAGAGTAACTAGCCCTTAAAAAACGCTGTTTAAATTCAACAACTTGGCTTATCTCATTTAAATAAGGTGCCAATGAGGGCAATAAAGCAGTTATTTTTATGTCCTTTTTACGTGGCATTGTGCTAAAGCCAAATAAGGCGTCGGCACATTTATTGGTATCGGTAATATTAAACTGCTCATCTACAATGACTTTGGCTTTATCTGACTCGGTAAAAAAAGTTTTATATAACTCGTTTTTATCTCTTAGTAATGTATTCGCTACGTTAATCGATTTATTTAAGCGCTTTGCAGCAACTATGGTGCGCGCTACTGCTAAAGGGATGCAAATATTAAAAAATAAAAAAATTAATCCCGTTATGTATAAGTCTGCGCTGGGTAATTGTTGGGCTATACCTGTGACATTTGATAAATCAACGTTATTCACAATCATATAAAACGGCACAATGTTTAGTATTGAATAGGCTATTGCTGTTCTGTAGCCAAGCAGCATAAGCGCAATAATTGGGCAAGAATACATATACATAGAGCCGACTTTAGCTAACTCTAAATCTGTTAGAAACAGGTTCATACACAGGCTTGCTATAACAATAGCAATCAATAAAGCGTGTGCACTTTGTTTATAAAACCGCTTACTTGCTAAAAGTAAGCCACCAGCAATCGTTAAAAAGCCAAAGGTAAGTACAAGTATATAGCTAAGCTTAAGTGCTAATGCGGAGCTAAACGTATGACAAGCGACAAAAAAGCACAACAGTCATACGAGGCTTGAAATAATGCGCAGAGCACTAATTCGCCAATGTGCCACTTCGTTATCATGAGTATGTTGATCTGAAAGCAAAAAGTACGAATTAAAAAAGCGCATAGTTCATAAAGGTAAGATCACGATAATTTATTAAACATTTAAAAAAAGTTAATATCAAACAATTGCGTTATAAAATATGCTTTACGCAACTAATCCCCTTACATTTAAGCATTATCCTTACTTATTCTGCTGTTAGTCTGCTTTGCAAACAAGTTAGAGGCTATATCAATTGGGTAATTATCGTTTATTAGCTCACTAATAAATTCAGAATACCCAGATGGCGGCGCAATTAAATAGCTTTTATGCTTAGCACGTGTGATCCCTACGTACAATAAACGTCGCTCCTCAGAATGCTTAAAAGTATCTTGCGTGGGTAATAATGCCTCAACAAGTAAATTGCCAGGGTTATTGCTAGGAAAGCCTAACTTACCCTGCTCGAAACCTATAATAATACAGTAATCAGCCTCAAGTCCTTTTGCGCCGTGCAGTGTCCAAAAATGCAGTGGATTAGCAAAATTGTTACCTACTAAATGTTGCTCTACCTCATTAAGCATAAATCGATATCGGCTCAATACGGCAATACTGGCCGTACTATTATTTTTATTAATTGTGGCTATAATTTGCTGCACTTTTAGCGCTACTGACTTTTTACCTTGGTGTAAATCGTCAAGTAACACAACTTGAGGGGTGCTTACTTGCGTATGTGTAGTGATGTGCTTTTTATATTGTTCAGGGTTTTGCATTACAAACCGCCCTGCCACTTCACTAATACTGTTGTTATATCTAAACGTTTTTTGCAATAACGTGAGTGAATGACTGCCTATTAAATCATTAAACCGTGTGGTCAGTGCCAAATTACCACCTGAAAATCGATAGATGGCCTGCCAATCATCCCCCACCGCAGTAAGGCAAGGTTGTGGACCACTTTTTATTAGCGTATTTAAAAGCGCCATACGTGCGCATGAAATATCTTGAAATTCATCCACTAAAATATGACGCCAAGGTACACTTACCTTACCCGATTTAACCGCCAATTCTGCGCTTGTAATCATGTCGTCAAAGTCAATAGCGCCTTGCTCTTTAAGTTTGTCAGCGTATGCACGCTGCATAGCCACTAACAATGTTGTATAACGCTTATGATTTATAATGCCACTTTTAGCAATTCGCGCTGCTATTTGCGAGCTGGATAAATGCTCTCCCCGTATTGCGCTTAGGCAGTTTAAGTATTTATTTATATTTTGCTTTAACAGCCCGGTTGCAGATAACCGCTCGTACACTGCATGGTTATCTAAGGGTTTAATGTTCACGTTATGTTTTTGTAGTTGCGTTTTTAAACGCTGCTCAAGCTGGCTTTCTTGCCAGTTATAGTGAAATGTTTGTACCAACAGTTGGCCGTGTTTTTTATGGTGCGCCCGTACTGATTTAACATGCCCACTATTGTGCGATTTAGTAATGTTCTGAGCTGAATTACCTTGTCTATCTATCGCAAAATGTACCAAATAAATGTTGTGCTGTGGCAAGTAAAAGTCGGCGGTGTCATCATTTTGGTAAGTGTGTTCAATTCCATACATATAAAGCCAATTGGCAATTAATAAGTGCTGATAACTGCTTACCTTTAACCCCGATAGGGTGTGATAGCTTTGTGCTTTTATAGCGGTTTTAGTTGCGGTATTGAGGCTATCATTAGGTTCGTACAGGGTCTCAATAAAGGTTTTACAAAAACGTGAGTCTGTTTTTAGGGTGTTGCTAAGCCACTGGGTAAACCATTTATTAAGCGCCAACGCATCCTTTGCAAAAGGCGATAAGTTAAGCGTTTTATTATCGCTTTTAAGTAACTTCAGCCCCAGCGCATGAAACGTTAAAATAGTAGGCGGCGTAACATTTAAGTTTGCTTGCTGCACCCTTAAATTAAAGCGCTCAGTTAACTCGTTTGCCGCATTTTTATTATAAGCAAGTATTAATATGTGCTCGGGCTTTACACCCTCTTGGACTATTAAATCCAGAGCCTTTGCAACTATTACCGATGTTTTGCCAGTCCCTGCAGCCGCTAGCACTAAATTTTTATCGTTATTGCGTATAACGCCAAGGCGCTGCTCCTGGGTAAGTGGGTTAGATTCAATCACATTATAAAAATCGGCTCTTGCCGCTAGTGTTTTTTGCTCATAGGCTTTGCGCAGTTGCTCTGTGGCATGCGCTGCTGTTGGTGAGCTACTTAAAATAGTTAAAAACTTAATATCAGTGATCGATAAATACTGCTGCCAGAGTGAAGGTGAAGCCCCATACTGCTGTGCCAGTGAAAACACCGCCGATTTTAGTACAGGCACATTTGAGTCGCGCAGGTACTCGTTTGTTGCATAGCGTTTTACAAGCATTTTTGCTGTATTCACTTTTTCTTCTAAGTAATTGGCAAACACGCTGTTTAACTGCTCACTAAGTGTTTGAGCCTGCTGTTTATTTAAAAAGCTAATTACCGTTTTTGTACCATGGTTAAGGGTTATTTTCCCGCTGAAGAGGCCTTTTTTAAAGTGGGTAAAATTAGTAAAGTCGCTTATTAAATACGCGCGTGAAGTATTATTTTTAAAATGTATAACGAGTGAATTTTGCTTAATAGTAACGGTGCTAATACGTGTAAAAAAACGCCCTAACCCGCTTGGAGTAGCAATAAACTGCGCCATAAAACCTTGAATAGACTAAAATTAAAAATAAATTTTACCATAGTTTAAATACCAAAGCGCGTTGCGCTTTAAAAGTGAGGGGGTTAGCCAAGCAAGTATAAACGTTTATTATAAAGTGCCTGTATGCTGGGAACATTTAATGTTTATACGATGGTAAATAACCCCTAAAAAATAAACACACCTTATTTACTCCTAAGCAGGTGTTTAAATTTGCTTAAATTTCACGTTTGAATATTGAAGAAAGTGCACTATTGGTTTAATGTGAAGTTTTTATTAAACGAGAAATAATATGGATTTAACTAAGGAAGAGTTAAGTTTTATTTCGTCTGTTGTAGGCAGTAACAAGGACAATACAAACGATAACTCACAGCTTAGCTTAAGAACCACCTTACCCGATACACTAAAAGGTTTGTTGTCTCATGCTAAATTAACTATGTTAGCTGAAGTTGGGCATTATCAATTGTGGTTTCCGCTTGAGTTTAAACTCAACGATGATGGTTACTTAAACCCCGTACTAAGTGCGCCAGAGGTTATTGATACCGAAGGTGTAGAAAGAAGCTGGCGTTATTCTGATCTTAACCTACAAAGTGAGCGCTTTTATGTACTTTCGCTCTCTAGTAGTGGCGTGCTACTAAAACCCCGCGACCATCGCTACAGCCTTGCCCACGCGCAACATATTACATTTAAACTACCCAATAAGAAAAAAGTCACCCTACTTGTAGATTTAGTCCGTAAAACTAACTTAGGCTATGCTGCTAAAATTGTCAGTATTAAAAGTGGTAAAGAAGCACTGCGTGAGTATTTGTTCGAAAAACATAAACGCGAAAACGCCACCTTATATGAAAATACGTCTGACGTAACCGAGCATTTCTAGTTGCAGGCTTTTTCTAGCAACGATAAGCTAATGCCTTTGTAAAGCGATAAATTAAAGGCACACAATGAGCGACTCTTTATACCCAATCGGTACCCCCAATACACCTTGGAACAGCAGTGATAAAGCAGCATGGTTACAACTTCAACAAAAAAAGCGTGATTATAACCAGCTCGTTGTGAGTAAAATCAAGCAACCTAACGCGTTTTTAAATGTTGAGCAGTACGGCGAGTTAGACTATTCACCACTTAAGTTTCCTCTTTATGCATATAAAAGTGAAAATTGGCAAAATGATCGCCCAACCATCTTAATTACTGGCGGGGTGCACGGCTACGAAACAAGTGGCGTTATGGGGGCGCTGGCATTTGCTCATACTGACGTTCAAAAATATATAAATAATTTTAACTTTGTTATTGCGCCGTGTATTAGCCCCTGGGGCTTTGAAACCATAAACCGTTGGAACCCTGAGGCCATTGACCCTAACCGCTCTTTTTACGATAACAGCCCAGCCCAAGAATCAGCTGCTATTATGAAATATGTAACCTCGCTTAACACTGAGTTAGTTGCGCACATTGACTTACACGAAACCACAGACACAGACAACAGTGAGTTTAGGCCGGCCTTAGCTGCCCGCGATGGTAAAATTAACACTAACTGGAATATACCAGATGGCTTTTATTTAGTGGCAGATAGCAAAAAACCAGCCCCTGAGTTTCAAAAGGCCATTTTAAATAGTGTTGAGAAGGTAACCCACATCGCCCCTAGTGACGAAAATAATCAATTAATTGGTGTACCGCAGGAACAATTTGGCGTTATAAACTACGCAGCTCGCGAATTGGGCTTATGCATGGGCTTTACTGACGCCCCGTATGTAACAACAACCGAAGTATACCCCGATAGCCCAAGCGCCTCAGATGAGCAATGTACTCAAGCGCAAGTAGCTGTTATTACCGGTGCGTTAGATTATTTAAAGTCACTCTAATTTTGAACTAATTTAAATTAGGAGCCTGCCATGCAATACAAAAATAAACATGCAGAGGTTACTCTATCCGTTGCGGGCAATATCGTGATTGCCCAGTTTAGCGGAAATTTAGACCTTGAAGTGTTAGCTAGCTTTAAAGCCGCTCTTTATGAAACAGTGGCTGAATTTGAAGGTAAGCAATGGGGTTACATAAGCGACTCATCGTGTATACTTGCGGCTACACCCGATGCAGAGCAAGAAATGGTTGCCATAAGTACACATATGCAACAGACTAACTGCTTAATAAGTGCATTTGTTCTCACCTCCCCTATTGCTATAAGCCAAATGCAGCGAATAATGCAAAACGCTAAACGCGATGTAGATTTTAACCAATGTTTATTTGATAACCTAGATGCTGCAAAACGTTTTATTTCATCGCAATTAAATAATGGCGTGAGCTAACTTTAGCCCAAGCCATTGCTAGTTTTTATAAAACTGACTTGTTTTAGTAATGGCTATGTCTGGATTTTCATTGGCTGAAATAATAAAGCTCACTGGCGTTACTTTTTTTTCAATGTCGTAACCATCGGCGGTGACTGTAACCGGGATTTTCTTCATGAGTCCTGGTAATACCAAAATAGAGCTTGGCGCACTAAGCATAGCCTTTGGTAGCCCTTCTATGGCTATGGCGTAATGCATTGGCTGCTGAGTTTTATTGATAATAGTGAGTGTATATGGGTTTTCTACTAAACCTTCATAATTTACACGGTACAAGGCGTTTCTGTCGCGCAGTACCGATGCCTCTATTGGCGTACGTTGCAACCCCCATGCAACCATAGAAATAATTAACACCCCTGTTAATACGCCATACCCCACTAATTTAAGCCTAAATGGATTGGTTTTTTTACCTTCGAGCTGTTTTTCGCTGGCGTATTTAATTAACCCTTTTTGATAACCAAATTTATCCATAGTGTCATCACAGGCATCAATACATAACCCACAATTTATACACTCATACTGCAAGCCGTTACGAATATCTATGCCTGCAGGACATACCTCTACACATAAATTACAGTCTACACAGTCGCCTAAATCAAGTGCTTTAGGGTCTGCTTTACGTTTACGAGGGCCGCGGTTTTCGCCGCGCTTTGCATCGTAGCTTACTACCAATGTATCTTTATCAAACATCACCGATTGAAAGCGAGAATACGGGCATGCCACGTTACACATTTTTTCGCGTAAAAAGCCAGCATTTCCATAAGTACAAAATGCAAATAAAAACACCCAAAAGCTCGTTATACCCGACCACTGTAAGGTAAACATTTCAAGGTATAAGCTTTTAGCGGGAATAAAGTACGCCATAAACGAGGTGGCCGTAAGCAGTGATATAACTAGCCACGCAGCATGTTTCGTTATTTTTTTACGCCACTTTAAAGCACTCCATGGCGATTTATCTAACTTTATACGCTGATTACGCGTACCTTCTATACGTTGCTCTACCCAACTAAACATTAACATCCAGATTGTTTGGGGGCAGGTATATCCACACCACACGCGGCCAAGCCAATTCGTGACAAAAAACAATGCAAAGGCGCCTACCATAAATAGCAGCGCTAAAATCATAAAGTCTTGCGGCAGTAAGGTTAAGCCAAAAATTGTAAATTTTTGCGTTGCTACATCTAGTAGCACCGCTTGCTCTCCTTTATATTGTATCCAAGGTATGGCTATAAATGTGAGCATGAGTAGCCAACCTAAGTTACGCCTTATGCGCTGAAAAAAGCCTTTTTGTTCGCGGATGTAAATCGGGCCCTCTGTTTTGTAGGGCTTAATGATCATGTCTTCTTCTTTAATATCAAACTTCATAGTACTTACTTAATAGTGACGGTATTAAGTAAACTTTTGCAACTTTCAGACCAAACTGAAACTTAATGTAAGTATTTGATGTAAAAGAATATATATTTGTGCCTATAAATTAGATTCGTGATATTTAACGAACCACGCGATATATCACGAATTTTTAGTAATACCTAGTTTACGCATTTTAGAACGAAGCGTGCTCTCTGGTAGCCCTAACTTACTTGCTGCACCTTTATCACCCGATATTTGCCAATTAGATAGTTCAAGCACGGCAGTGATATGCTGCTTTTGTGCTTCAGCAAGTGTAAAAGAGGCATTAACCACATTGCTTGTACCCGCTTGTAACGGCTGGCTTAGCTTAAGTATGTCGTGCTTTGATAAAATAGCTTCGCGTTCAAGTACGTTTTGGAGCTCGCGAATATTACCGGGCCAATCATAAGCTTGTAGTTGGCTAATCGCTTTTTTACTGAGACCTATTAACTGCTTACCTAAACGCTTATTAAGCTGAGTAATTAAATTAGTACACAAATAAGGGATATCTTCTTTGCGTTCTCTTAATGCCGGTACTTTAATAGGAAACACATTAAGCCGATAATATAAATCAATTCTAAAACTGCCTATTTGCACCATTTGCCATAAGTCACGATTTGTTGCCGCCAATACTCTAATATTTACCTTTAATGTAGTGCTACCGCCTACGCGCTCAAACTCTTGTTCTTGTAATACGCGTAGCAATTTACTTTGCGCCTCTAATGGCAACTCTGCCACTTCATCTAAAAACAACGTGCCCTTGTCGGCCAGTTCAAAGCGGCCTTTACGTCGCTCGTTTGCACCGGTAAACGCACCGCGCTCGTGGCCAAATAATTCAGACTCTAACAAACTGGGAGTAAACGCTGCGCAGTTAACTTTTATAAATGCTTGATTACTGCGCTTACTTAATCGGTGTAAGTTACGCGCCACCAGCTCTTTTCCCGTGCCGTTTTCACCGAGTATAAGTACGGTGCTGTCGGTTTCACTAACAAGTTTGATCTGCGCCAGCATAGCTTGAAAAACATGGCTTTGGCCCACTAAACCTGAGCCTTGCCAATCTTGGTTAAGCTCTTCAATTAAGTAGTTGTTTTCATCTTGTAGCTGCTCACTTAAGTGCTTAACTTGCTCAAGTGCTTGTTTTAGATCATTTTGTGTTTTTTTCTGCGCTGATATATCGCGAAATACCGCGACTGCACCTATTAACTCACCCTGCCTGTAAACTGGGGTAGATGTGTATTCTACTGCAAACGAGGTGCCGTCTTTTCGCCAAAATACTTCGTTTTTAACCTCGCGGCGTTTGCCATCAAACATGGTGCAATATATTTTGCACTCATCGGCCGGATAAGGGGAGCCGTCGGCATGGCTGTGATGGTGATATTGATGTATTTTTTTTCCTAATAACTCATCGGCTTTCCAGCCGGTCATGCGCACAGCAGCGGGGTTTACAAACACCGCGTTACCCGATAAATCAAAGCCGTAAATACCCTCTCCTACCGCATTAAGTAAAAGTTTAGGGTCGTTTAAAAACTGTTTTATCATTGCATCATCCTCGCGAAATATCACGATTATTATGTCATAAAGTCACGCGCTAAACAGTTAAATAAAGTCGCTTTTAATATAAGGCTTAAATAAAGTATTAATATCTATTTTTGCATTTAACTTAGTCGCAATTAAATAAAGCCCAGCCAGCTTACGATGAATAAACAACGCATCAACCGGTGGTGTATGCCATTGCTGCGACTGTGCGCTCAGCTCAAGCCCTGCATTTTTAATATTTGTTGCTAAGGGACTGTTTTTAAAATCAAACTCACCCGTGACTCTTAGCGGCTCACACGCCATTAAAAACAAATCAATAACATGGCTTTTGTAAGAATCGAGTATGGAGTCTTGAAAGTAACCTATTTCGCGTGCTGCATTTAACACGCCCGCCCTATTGTTTTCGGTGCCTGCAATAAATAGTGACAGGTAGGCCTTGCTCAACTCACTCGAAATCTCTCGGGTTGCCCCAAAATCAAATAACACAATTTGCTTACTCTGAGTCTGATAATGAAAATTAGCAAAGTTGGGATCCGTTTGAATTAGCTTAAACTCAAACATTTCTTTAAAAAATAAATCTATGAGGTTCGCTGCAATGTTATTTTGCTCACCTTGGGGTAAATTACTAAGCGCTTCTATAGGCGTGGCTTGTACATACTCCATTGCCAAAATGCGTTTAGTGTTATGAGCGGCATATACCTTAGGCACTTTAAACTCAACATGCCGGCTGAGCAATTTACCCACTTTTTTAAGGTAATGTGCTTCGCGTTCATAATCAGCCTCGGCAAGTAGCTGCGCTTTAGCCTCATTTATTAGTGGCTGTATATCAAGCTCTTTAGGGATTAAACGAGTAATGTTTAAAAGTGCAATAACATTATCTACATCGCTGTGCACACTTTGCGCTATACCAGGGTATTGAATTTTTACCGCCAGCTTTTCGCCATTTTCTTGATAAGCTAAGTGCACTTGACCAATAGAAGCCGCTGCAAAGGGGCTAAGTTCAATATGTGAAAAACGTCCAAGCCAATCATCACCCCATTCATTTTTAAGTACCTTAATTAACTGCTTATGCGGCATTGGGTTTGCACCAGCACGAAGCAATGCGAGTAGTTGGGCGAGCTCTGGGCTTAATAGCTCGCCCGCATCCATAGATAGTAATTGCCCTAGCTTCATGGCCGCACCACGCAGGTGTGAAAGCTGTTCAGCTAGCTTTGCTATGTTTTTAGGTTGTAAAAGTAAAGCTTTATTATCCCAACCATTACCAGAGAGCGCACTTTTGGTGCCATCTATAAGCATGTTGGTTGCTACACCACCGGCTAAAGAGCCAAGCTTTGCAAATCGAGAGAGTCTTGAGGTGGGTATGCTGCGAGAAGCTGCCATTATAAAAACCTAATTAGCCTGGGAAACAGGCTAATTAGTACGTACGTTTTACTGTGCTCGATCTAATTAAAAGCACCGTTTAGGGGGAAAGCTACCGTAATCGGTGTGCTGTTCATTAAAGTCGCGGAACTAATTTAATGGCCCCTTTTACTACTTTCATATCTAGGGGTAATTTACTTAATAACATCATTTTAGGGTCATCCATATTTAATGTATAAACAGGGTTAACCGCTAAAAAGGCGTTTATAACGTCCATGGCCTCATTATCAAGTGCCGCTAAATTACCTTTAAACCCCCCTGCATCCACGCTAGAATCTAGTAGTTTAATATTGCGTAAAAACACGGCTTTTTTTTCACTGTCGTAAAACGGGCTCCCTTCTATTTGCAACTTTAAGCGTACTGGGTATTTTAGGGCAAAAGCATTTACCTCAGCACTTGAATCAGCGCCTAGCACCACAACATCACGGTTATCGGGGCCTATATCTACACTTAAATCGTTTACATCAAACTGTACGGGCAAGCCCATTAAGCTCACCTTTTCGCTTAACTTAGGCAGTTGATTACCTAGTACACTTTCTACCTCTGAGCTGGTAAATGAATAAACAGACACGCCTTGTGTAGAATTACACGCGCTTAAAAGTAATGTGGTTAAAAACAGTAATAAAATTCTCATGCTCACCTTTATCCTCGTTGTAATTATAAAAAAGCCGCTTAAACAGCGGCTTTTATCATGCAATACCCGTATTTAATACAGGCAAATTACATATTATGCTGCGAAAATCGTTTTAATTTTAGCAAGTGTGTCAGGCTCAACTGAACCCTTACTGAGCGCTAATAACTGCTTTAAATAATAGTTTAAATCAGCATGCTCACCACGGTGTTTATCATCAAGCATGGCGACTTGCTCTGCCATTCTAAGCGCTGCATTTTGCGAGCTTACATTAGCAAGAATTTCCATTCTTGTAATAAGTTGCTCACTACTTAGCGACGTTGCAAGTGGCGCTTGAAACTGACTTGGTAATACATCGTTATTTTCAAGTGCATCAATAAGTGCTTCAAAATTAGCGCGTTGTGCTTGGCTTGTAAGTAAAGCGAGCTTTTCTTCAATCGCACTTAATAATGCTGCAACTTTTGGCGCCAGCGATTTATATTGTGCGTAGCCTTTTACTTTGGTTTCAAGATCATGCAATTGGGCTTTTTGATTTACTTGCTCAAGGGCATTTTCTAGCTCGGCCAGCTCTATTGCTGCTTGTTTATCTGTTTCGTTTTGAGCCAGCTTTTGCTGCTCAAACTCACTGCTACGTTTGCTAAAGGTTTCATCGTTATACTGACGAAACTTTTGCCATAGCGCATTTTCAGCTTTTAAACCTGCAAAACCTATACTTTGCCATTGCTGTTGTAATTGCTTTAGCTCTTGGCATGCTGCTGCTAAATCTTCACTTTGCGAAAGCACTGAGGCACGCTCCACTAAGGCACTTTTTTGTGTAGCGTTATCTTTATGATACGCATTTAATATAGCAAATACAGTTTGTTGCTGTGCTTTAAAGCTTTCATTTAATACGCGGTATGTTTTAGGGTCAACTTTACCTACGCTGCGCCACGCTTTATTTAAACGGTTGTATTGGCTTTCAAATTGCTTCCAGTCAAAGCTTTCGATAGCGGTGTCTTGCTCGCTTAGTGTTTGCATGTCGTTTATCAGGGTCTGACGCTGAGCTTTTGCCGCTTCACGCGCCACTTCTTGCTCAGCAAAGTAACTACGACACGGTGCAAACAACAGCTCTATGTTGCTATCAAACTGCTCACCTTGTTGCTTTTCTTGCTCTGTATCTAAACGGCCAAGCTCGTTCCAACGCTTACGAAACGCTTTAACTTGTTCAGCACGCTGCTGTGGGTCGTCACACGGTTGGTCGACTAACGCTGCCACTTCTTCAAGTAAGGCTTCACGTTTTGGTGCTGCCGCGTATTTTTGCCAATCTTTTGCTTCTGCAAGTTGCGCTTCTAAATCGGCTTTTAAGTTTACAAGTGGCTGCTGAAATTGCGGTGTTAATTTATCAAACAACTCTTCAAAGCCTTTAAATACACCAAATGCAACATTAAAGCGACCTTGTTCAATAAGGCGTTTTACATCGCGGGCTTTTCGTTTAGCGGTGCTTTGATTTTTTTCAAGCGGTTTTGTCAGCTCACTCATTTGCGCTAAAAACTGTTTTTTGTGCGCATTTAATTGCGATTTAAAGTTTTGCTGCAATGCCCCATCTAGCACATTTAGGTGGCTACGAGTTTCTTTAAATGCGTTATTAAAACGAGTTAAAACATCGTCGTAATCGGCTAGCTGCTGCGCTGGCTCTATGGCTTTTAGCTCATCAAACGCAATTTTAAATTGCGCAACTGCGCTACTAAGCTCGGGTAATTTAGCTACTTGGTTGAATAGTTTTTCAAGCTTAATAATAACCTGTTTAGTTTGGGCATTATCGCCGTGCTGCGCATCGGTTAACGTCTGCTTAGCCTGTGCTACCTTTGCCTCTAGCCAATCTTGCTGAATTTGCTCAGGGGTTTCTAAACCTAACTGTAATGCATTTTCAATTTCTTCACTTAGCGCCTCTAACGTTGCCAGTGCAAGCAGTTGGCGCTGTTGCTCTGCTAAACGCTGCTGCTGTTGTTCGTGCTGTGCTTTTAGTGTTGCAATATGTGCATCGAGTTTATCAGTAATGCTGATGTATTTTTTATCTAGCTCTTTAACGTGATCTTCGCTTAACCATTTAAGCTCAAGCGCTTGCCACTGCGCCATTAATTCACCGGCTTGTGGGTTTACTATGGCGTAATCGTTTTTATCTCGCAGTGCGTTTAGCTTTGCTAAAATAACGCGCGTTGCGCTTTCTACCTGAGCAGGCATTTCTATCGCTAAACGCTCGTTCTCACTATGTTGCTCTAGCTGCTGCTTTGCATCACCCTTAGCATGTTTTACTAATGACTTAACAAGTTGATGCGTTATAACTAGCTCTACAAGTTGGCTTTGAAGCTCTTCGCTACCTTCTTTAAATGCTTTTTCAATTAATTTAGGATTTGCTAAGCGCTTTAAAAGTTTAACGCGTACTTGCAGCTCTTTCTCAGCAAAGGCGAGTTTTTCAAGCGTTTTAACTGGCGCAAAACGGTCTATATACTCACTTTTAATTTGTGTGCTCAGTGCGCTTTCGTTATTTAACACAGCATTTGAAATTTGTATTTCAGCTACATCTTTTAGCACCTGATCTTGTTTATAAGCTTTCCACCACAGTGCTAAGTTATTTACTTTTTGCAGTGCTTTACGGCGTATTTCGGCTGAATTATCTTCCAGTGCTAATGAACTTAAAGTTGATGCGTCGCGCTCTACATCAAGTTTTTCAATCGCGTCTAGACGAACCTGTTGCTTTGGGTGTTTCCACTTAGGTGTAAAAAGGTGTTTAAAGATCATGTTCACTAAACCTAGCTATTTCGTTTTCAGATTTAAATTCTTTTTGTAATTGTGCTTTTGTTTTTTGGATCATTTCGCCATTAGCGCCAATAGTAAATTGCTCGTTCGATTGCGCTATTTTAGCTTGGTAAAGCATAACAAGTTGCACCGTTTGTTGCTTTTGCTCATCAGAAAGCCGCGTGCCATCGGGCCATTTACCCGTTGAAGCACCATACTGTAAACGCTCAAATAATTCGGGGGTGATATTTTGTACAAGGTTGTCAATATTCATGTCATCTTTTCTTTTTTAGAGTCACTAAAATAACGCGGTTTACTAAATACCAAATACAGCCAATACCAATTGCAACTGTATAAGCGTACCACTCAAGGGTTTCTTTTGCGGGTTGTAAAAAGTACAAGCAAAAAAAGCCACCTAAAAATAGTATGAGTGCCAAGAAAGAATGGTTCATAAACATTTGCTGTTTTTTAATTCGCTGTTCGCGCTGAAGCTGTTGTACCTGCTCAGAGTTAAGTGCGCCAATGTTACTATTGCAATGTGGACATTGCTGATGTTTATCTGAAATTGATTTTGCACATTTGGGGCAATGAATAATCGCCATACTACTCTCCATACTACGCATAAAAAAAGCGCCTTGCGGCGCCCTTTATTGTACTTGTTTTATTGCTCGTTGTCTTTTTTGAATTTAACCCAGTAGTCATCTACGGATTGTTTCATTTCTTTACGCAATAACATAATGCCAAATAAGTTGGGCAAGGTCATAACGACAATTGCAACGGCAGCTAATTTCCACACTAAAGTAGTATCGGCAAACGACGCCCAAAAGAACGCCGCAACGTAAAATACGCGATACGGCATAACAGAGCGATTACCGAGTAAATAAATCATGGCACGGTCACCGTAATACGACCATGCAATAGCTGTAGAAAACGCGAATAACAATAAGCCTATCGATACTATGTATTGGCCACTATCGCCAAAGAAGCCACGTGTAAAGGCTTTAGTAGTCAGCTCTGCTGAATGCACTAACGATTTACCAATTAAACTTATGCTGTCATCCGTTGGCATACCGTTTTTAACCTCAACAATACCTGTGTATTTATGTTTTTCGGTAAGGCCAAAACGGATGTCTTCACCAATTGAGCGAGAATGTAATACGGTAAAACCATTACTTGCCGGCTCGCCATTAACCACATTAATATTGCCGTTAAATAGCTCTACCTTGCTCTCGTTACCATTTAGGTAATTGTACAGCTCTTGGCGCTGGGCTTCGTTAGTTTCTGAGTAGTCACCTTTAATAATGCTCATTGACGATCGTTCAAAATGCGTTTCGAATTTTTCGTTCCATACGCCAGACGATAAAATAACTAAGCCTGTTAATGTACAAATAATGATTGTATCGATAAACGGCTCTAAAATTGACACCATACCTTCAGACACTGGCTCATCTGCCTTTGCCGATGCGTGAGCAATGGGTGCTGAGCCTTGACCCGCCTCATTCGAGAACAAACCACGGTTAACACCTCTGTTAAATGCATACGCAAAAGATGCGCCTAAAAAGCCACCCGCTGCAGCAGAGCCAGTGAAAGCATCAACAAATATTGAGGCAAACGAAGGTCCAATGTTTTCTACATTGTAAAAAATAACCCCTAACGCACCCACAATGTAAATAACAGCCATAATGGGCACTACACGTGATGTAATTGCAGCAATACGTTTAATACCGCCTAAAATAACCAACGCAAGTAAAATAGATAACACAGCACCGGTTGCCATAGGGGCAAAACCAAATGTAGCTTCCATACCCTGCGCAATATTATTAATTTGTGGCAAGCTGCCTGTACCAAATGAACTAATTACAGTAGCAACAGCAAATAAAATAGCTAGCCACTTCATATTTAGGCGTTTATCCATGTAATACATGGGACCGCCCGCCATGGTGCCGTCTTGTGTTTTTTCGCGGTATTTATGTGAAAGCGTAACTTCTACAAATTTGGTGGTCATACCAAAAAAAGCCGTCATCCACATCCAAAATAATGCTGCAGGGCCACCAATAGAAATAGCCAATGCTACCCCACCAATGTTACCTGTACCTACGGTACCAGAGAGCGCAGTAGCAAGTGCTTGAAAATGGGTTGTATCACCCTCGGTGCCTTTTTTATCAAACTTACCAGTAACCACCTTACACGCATGTTTGAAATAACGAATTTGTGGGAACTTTAAATAAATAGTAAAAAATAGACCAACACCTAAAAGCACGTAGGGGAACCACACTGCGCCCCCTAACATGCCATCTAGGCTATCTAAAAGTTGTCCGAATGCATCCACGCTAAATACCTCTTATTATTTTATTTGAGACTGTTGATTGTTTATTACTTATTGAGAGTTACGTAATACGATAACTAAGCTATTGCACACTTTTATTATTTGTTAATTTTGTAATAAAAAAGGGCAACATTTAATGTTGCCCCTACCTTATACTAATTTATCTTAATTTATCAACGACATTTACGATAGCCGCTAAAGTATCTTGACCAAATTGATACGAGCGGCGGTCTGACCAGCCGTAATCTGGGTCTGGTAAGTCGTTATTATCTTTAAACGGCATTTCAATTGTGTAAGTAAGTGCTTTAAACTCTTCTGCTGTTGCAGATGAGCCAACTGTTAAATTAGCTTTGCCCGGCTCGTCTTTATCGTAACCGTGCTCATCTTGAAACTCTGGCGTTATAGTAAGTAGCGCTGCTTTAAAGCTATCTTCTAGGTCTTTTAAGCGGTCATCGTAGCTTGGAATACCTTCACTGCCTGCCACAAAGTTATAAGGGATTGCTTCGTCACCGTGTATATCTAAATGCATGTCTAGGCCAGTTTCGCGCATTTTATTAAGCACTAAATACACTTCTGGGCTATTTTCCATGCTAGGCGTTTGCCATTCACGGTTTAAGTTAACGCCTTTTGCGTTAGTACGAAGGTGGCCACGTACGCTGCCATCTGGGTTCATGTTTGGTACTACATAAAACACAGCCTTTGATAATAGTGCTGCGGCATGCGGGTCTTCGTCATCTAGCAATTTGTGTAATAACCCTTCTACAAACCACTCTGCCATTGTTTCGCCTGGGTGTTGACGTGCTGTGATCCAGATTGTTTTTTTATCTTCGCTAGGCTGACCAATTTTAAGCACGCTCATATCACGGCCATCAAGTGTTTCGCCTAATGTTTGTAGTTGGCAAAGCTCTTCGCTTTGTGCCCACGCTAATAAATCTAAATGACGCTCGTAGCTGTAAGGCGCAAAGTAAGCAAAGTAAACACTGCCGCACTCAGGCTCTAGCTCAAACGTAAGTGTGCCATTTTCGTAATTTGAAGGCACACGGAACCAGGTTTGACGGTCGTACGAGGCAACCGCTTGGTAACCTTCCCAGCCATCGGGGTAAGCTGATTTATCTAAATTATTAATGTTTAACTTATGCAATTGATAAGGTGTTGTTTCAAGGCGAAAGTGAAACCATTGATAAAATTCAGACTGGTGATCATTGTTAATTTCTAATTGAATATTTAGCGGATCGGTGGCTTCGATAACCTTTATGTTACCACTATCAAAATTGCTGCTGATTTTCATGAAAAAACCTTAAGGTAGAATAAGTTTATCTGCTTCACTTGCAGAACTGACACTATTTTATAAATAGTAAAATGCATAATTACGGGATAACCGCAGTACACATCTCAATAATTAAAGCCTACCACACAGGGTACACTTTAAAAATATTACGCGACTAAAAAAGCCAGCAAAAAAGCTGGCTTAGTATAATTGCGTTTATATTAGCGAGGTAAGCTTGGGAAAGCCACTTCAGCCATATCACGCATACAGCGTACTACTTGGCAGCTGTAACCAAATTCATTGTCGTACCATACGTATAATACAACGCGGTTACCTTCAACAATGGTAGCTTGCGAATCAACCACACCCGCATAGCGGCTACCCACTAAATCGGTCGATACAATTTCAGTTGATGCGGTGTAGTCGATTTGGTCGCGCAATTCTGAGTGCAATGCTGTTTCACGTAAAAACGCATTTAGCTCTTCTGTCGTTGTGCTGCTATCAAGGTTCAAGTTTAATATAGCTAGCGATACATTCGGTGTAGGCACACGAATCGCATTACCTGTTAGTTTACCTTCCAATTCTGGTAAGGCTTTAGATACTGCTTTAGCTGCACCTGTTTCGGTAATTACCATATTAAGCGCTGCGGCACGTCCACGGCGCTCTGCTTTGTGATAGTTATCAATAAGGTTTTGATCGTTTGTGTAAGAGTGCACGGTTTCTACGTGGCCGTTATTAATACCAAACTTATCGTTCAATGCTTTTAAGGTTGGCGTAATCGCATTGGTGGTACAGCTTGCTGCACATACAATTTTATCTTCAGGCTTAATGTCTTGGTTATTTACACCGTAAACAATATTTTTAATGTTGCCTTTAGCCGGTGCTGTTAATAATACTTTTGCAGCGCCTTTAGACTCTAAATGCTGACCAAGGCCCGCTTCGTCTTTCCAAATACCAGTGTTATCTACAACAAGTGCATTTTCGATACCGTAAGCAGTGTAATCAACTTCGCTTGGCGAGTTAGCATAAATCACTTGGATGTAGCTACCATTGGCTTTAATTGCATTACGCTCTTTATCAATGGTAATTGAGCCATTAAATGGGCCATGAATTGAATCGCGACGTAATAAGCTTGCACGTTTTTCAAGGTCACCTTCTTTACCACCACGTACTACAATTGCACGTAAACGTAAGTCGGCATAAGGGCCTGATTTTTCAATTAATAAGCGCGCTAGTAGACGCCCAATACGACCAAAACCGTAAAGCACTACATCACGCGGCTCTTTGGCTGGTGAGTCGGCTATCTCAGCTAATTCGTCTTTTACAAACTCATCAACTGTGCGGCCATTAGCAGCATCACTGTACAAATAGCTATAAGCCAGTTTACCAATATCAATACGTGCTGAATTTAACTCCATTTTGCTAATCGCTTCTAAAAACGGAAAGCTTTCGCGTAAACGTAATTTAGTGCCTTCAAATTGAGCTACAGTTTTATGTGATTTGATAATATCGATAGTACTGGCATTAACGAGAGGACGGCCATATACAGCGATTTCTATGCCACGGTTACGATAAAGCTTACCAATAATAGGTTGCATGCTTTCAGCGTAATCTTGACGTTCTTGCCAACTATTTGTGTATTCTAATTCGTGAGATGAGGTCATTTTATTTACCTAATTTAATCATTTTGAACGGATAGCCTATAAAAATGCATTCGATTTTGAGAGTAATGCACTTCAGGCAGGGCTATTCTAAGGTAATCTAAAGTTATTCTCTACTGTTAGCGGACAAATGATTGCGCTAGAATGGTAATGTATATATTCATTTGAGGTTAAGGAATGGTTTTAAGAGCAGGCGCAATACTCACATTGCTCGCGTTAACAGGATGCGAAGAGCCACTGACTCTCGCTCAAGTATGTAAGGAAACACCTGGCTTTTGTAGTGATTTAAATAAAGATAGCCATTGTAAAAATGAGCGTTCTGAGGTTATTTTAAAACGCTATATTGAATATAAAAAACCCACAGATGAAAACAAATACCAATTACTAAAAGGGTTTGAATCGTATAATCAATGTATTACTTTAGCCGCAAAAATTGAGCATATTAAACTAAAGTCTAAAACGACGTCGCGCATAGAAGGCCAACTTACTAGTATTAAAGAAATGACCCGCCTTTATCAAGACACAAAAAACACAAACCACCCTGGTTTGCTTTACTATCATTGGTCGCGTAACAATGAGCAAAATGCACTAACACGTTTGCTTGCAATGGAAAATGACGAAAGCGTCACCAATAGCGCAGAGATGCAGTTTTATCTTGCCTCTTATTACATTAAATTTGATGATGAAAAAACGATTGATTTGCTCTACAAAACGCTTGAGCTAAATAAACAAGGTCAACAACCAAACCCTGAAGTGTATACCTCGTTAATTAGCTTGTTTTATAAGCATGATAAATATAAACACGCTTACATTTTTTCAAAAGTGGCGCAAAGCGCTGGTATAGAAAATATAGATTTATTACCAATAGAGCACCAACTAATGAGTGATGGTAAAAATTTAGATGCACTCGATACACTTGCCCAACAAACGTATGAGCAAATACAAAACGGTGAGTTTGTATCACCGCGAGAGTTTTAGGTAAGCAAAACCCTGGCATTAATCATGTTTTTAAAACATGAAACCCTAAGGTTTTAAATAAAAAAGGCAGCTTTCGCTGCCCTTTTTTATTTTGCTTTGCTTGTACCCACTTCTACACGGGTTTTAAGCTTTTGACCTGGTCTAAAGGTCACCACGCGGCGCGCCGAAATAGGGATGTCTTCTCCTGTTTTCGGGTTTCGGCCTGGTCTTTCTTTTTTATCACGAAGATCAAAGTTACCAAATCCAGAGAGCTTAACCTGCTCGCCTTTTTCAAGCGCTGAGCGGATTTCTTCAAAAAACGCTTCAACTAAATCTTTGGCATCTTTTTTATTGATCCCGAGCTTTTCAAATAGGTGTTCAGCTATGTCGGCTTTAGTAAGCGCCATATCTAGTCCCTCAACGATGCATTAAACTTTTCGGCCAATGTGGCCACCACGTTATCAACTACCAGATTGATATCTTTCTCTTCGAGTGTTCTATCAACCGCCTGCAGTGTTAGAGCAATCGCCAAACTCTTATAATTTGGCTCAATACCTTTGCCCTTATACACATCGAATAAGTTTAGGTCAACCAATTGATTTCCGCCAACTTTTTCTATTGTGCTTAAAATATCACCTGAATTAACGCTGTCAGCCACTAAAATCGCGATGTCGCGGCGATTTGAAGGGAATTTTGAAACCCCTACAGCTTGCGGTAAATTTCTTTTTTCTATTGCAGACATTTCTATTTCAAATACAAAAGTTGCGTTATTGATATCTAACGATTTTTGCACCTGAGGGTGAAGAGCACCAAAAAATCCTACCTTTTTACCATCAACATAAATTACCGCTGATTGGCCCGGGTGTAAACCATCTGACTGCTCTGCTTTAATTTCAAAGCGGCTTGTATCGTTGGTGATTGCTAATAAGGCTTCAACATCACCTTTTAAATCGTAAAAATCAACGTTGCGTTTTTGCTCAACCCAATGCTCACCATGTGCAAGGCCTGTGATCACACCGCCAATCACAGGGATTTGTTGCAAGCCATTTTCTGCACTGTCGTCGCTAATAAATTTAAGGCCATGTTCAAATAAACGAATACGTGGTTGTTGACGGTTTTGATTATACGCAACCGATGCTAAAAGCCCTGGCATTAAGCTTACACGCATAGCCGACATTTCAATTGAAATTGGGTGCGGCAATATAAGCGGTGCACTTTGCGGGTGTATAATAGCTTGTGCTTTAGGGTCTACAAAACTGTACGTGATTGCTTCTTGGTAACCACGTGTCACTAACGTATTACGAAACTTACTTAGCGCAATGGTTGACTCATCATGCGTAGTCATTTTTAACTTTGCAGTTGGGGCAACATTTGGAATACTGTTGTAACCATAAACACGCGCAACTTCTTCAATTAAGTCTTCTTCAATAGATATATCGAAACGGTAACTTGGTATATCAGCGCTCCAGCTATCGTTTTCAAACTTAACGTCTAACCCTAAACGAGTCAAAATATCAGTCACTTTTGCATCGTCAATATGATGACCAATTACACGGTCTAAACGTGCACGACGTAGACGTACTTCAGTCACTTTTGGTAGTTTATCAGCAGCCACAGCTTCTACAACCGGTCCTGCTTCACCGCCAACAATATCAAGTAATAAAGCGGTTGCGCGCTCCATTGCATCATGTTGAAGGGTAAAATCAACACCACGCTCATAGCGGTGTGATGCATCGGTATGTAAGCCATAACTACGGGCTTGGCCTGCAATTGCTACCGGATTAAAAAACGCGCTTTCTAATAAAATATCAGAGGTTTTTTCTGTTACACCTGATTGCTCGCCACCAAAAACACCAGCAATCGCCAGCGCTTTATTATCATCAGCTATCACAAGTGTTGATTCATTCAGTTTTGCAGTATTGCCATCAAGTAATACGAGTTCTTCGTCTGCACGAGCATTACGTACTTTAATACCCCCTTCAATTGCATTTAAATCAAATGCATGCATTGGGTGGCCAAGTTCTAGTAATACATAGTTAGTAACATCAACAACAGGGTCGATTGAGCGAATACCACTACGGCGTAGTTTTTCAACCATCCAAAGTGGTGTTTCTGCATCAAGGCTAACGCCTTTAATTACACGCCCTAAGTAACGCGGACACGCATCAGCATTAACAAGCTCAATAGATACTTTATCGTCAATAGTGCCGCTAACAGCTGGAATTTGTAGCTCGTTTACATCAACACTGTTTAATACACCGACCTCGCGTGCAAGGCCTTTTATACCTAAGCAATCACCACGGTTTGGCGTTAAGTCAACATCAATTATGTTGTCATCTAGGCCTAAGTATTCGCGCAAGTCTGTACCAATTGGCGCATCGCTTGGCAATTCCATAATACCGTCGCCTTCTTCGCTAATACCTAGCTCTACAAAAGCACACAACATGCCATGAGATGGCTGACCGCGTAATTTGGCTTTTTTAATTTTAAAGTCGCCCGGTAAAACAGCGCCCACTGTTGCAACTGCTACTTTAATGCCTTGGCGACAGTTTGGCGCACCACACACAATATCAAGTAACTCATCGCCACCTACATTGATTTTAGTAACGCGAAGTTTATCTGCATCTGGGTGCTGTGCACACTCTACTACTTCACCAACGACTACGCCGTTAAAATCCGCTGCGGCGCTCTCAACTGCGTCAACCTCAAGGCCAGCCATAGAAAGCTGTTCCGAAAGAGCTTGCGTATCAATAGCAGGGTTTACCCACTCTCTTAACCACTTTTCACTAAATTTCATTTTATATTTTCACTCTTAACGGAACTGGTTTAGGAATTTTAAGTCATTTTCAAAAAATGCACGTAAGTCATTTACGCCATAGCGCAGCATGGTCAAGCGCTCTACGCCCATACCAAAAGCAAAACCGGTGTATTTTTCTGGGTCAATACCCACTGACTTAAGTACATTAGGGTGAACCATGCCACAACCTAATACTTCAAGCCATTTACCGTCTTTACCCATAACATCTACTTCAGCTGAAGGCTCTGTAAATGGGAAGAATGAAGGACGGAAACGAATTTCCATGTCTTCTTCAAAAAAGTTACGCAAGAAGTCGTGTAAAATACCTTTAAGCTCTGTGAAGCTTACGTCAGTATCAACCATTAAACCTTCTACCTGATGAAACATTGGGGTATGCGTTTGGTCGTAATCGTTACGATATACTCGACCAGGCGAGATAATTCGCAGTGGTGGCTGCTCTGTTTCCATAGTACGGATTTGCACACCACTTGTTTGCGTTCGCAGCACTAATTTAGGGTTGAAATAAAAGGTATCGTGATCAGCACGTGCGGGGTGATGCTCAGGAATATTTAGCGCATCAAAGTTATGAAAATCGTCTTCTACTTCTGGGCCTGATTTCACAGCAAAACCTAGTTCACCAAAAAAGCTTTCTATACGCTCGATTGTGCGCGTTACTGGGTGTAATCCACCGGTTGGCATTACGCGCCCTGGTAAAGTTACATCAATTGTTTCAGCCGCTAGCTTTTCTTCAAGCGCTTTACTTGCTAAAAGCTCACGCTTTTCGTTAATTGCTTGTTGTACATCTTGCTTTGCTTGGTTAATTACTTGGCCTGCTTCTTTGCGTTCTTCAGGCGCAATTTTACCCAGTGTTTTAAGTAAGCTTGTGATTTCGCCTTTTTTACCAAGGTAATTAACCCTGATCTCTTCTAGTTGCGCGATTTCACTGGCACTGGCAACAGCCTCAAGTGCTTGCGCTAAAATATTTTCTAAGTTCATTCGATACCTGATCTTTCAAAGAAGGTGATTACAATTTTGTTGAGTAATGATAACTGAAAGCAGGGTCTAGATTCTAGACCTACTACAGCTTTAACGTTGATTTTATGAAGGGAATTGTTAATTTTCGTTGTGCGGCCATTGATGCGTGATCTAATTTGTCTAATACGTCTAATAAAGCACGCATATCGCGGCTCAAGCGCGTTAATAAAAAACGCGCGCATTCATCGCTTAGTTCAAGCCCACGCATATGCGCACGCTTAACAAGTGCTTGTGCTTTATCATCGTCGCTCATTGAACGAATTTGAAAAGTGGTTCCCCACTTTAAGCGAGACTCTAAGTCAGGTAAGCTAATATTTAACATATCGGGTAGTAAATCAGCCGTTACTACCAACATTTTACCGGGCTCGTTAAAGCGATTAAAAAAGTTAAAAAGGGCTTTTTCCCACGCATCATTACCAGCAACTAAGTGCACATCATCAATACATAATACGTCTAGGGCTTCTAAACCGTCTAGTACCATAGGGCCAAAGTCGATAACTTCGCGCATAGATAAAAGCATGTTCGACCAACCACGCTCTTGGGCTTGAATGCAGGTTGCGTACAACAAGTGAGACTTACCAGAGTCACCCAACCCGCACAAATAGGTGTATTGAAATTTATTGGCAACCTTTGAAAAGCTCGCCTTGAGATGATTTACCTCTAATGAGTCTTCTCCACCAAAGTAAGAAGCAAATGTTTCATCGTCAGGCAGGGTGACCGGCAGCGCCATTTGCATTGGCTCAGCGCTTAGCATTACTCACCGACCCATTGATACTCAAGACTATTTTTATCTACAACGTGGTAAAATGCACGTGGGTCGACATAGTCTTTAAATACACTATCAAGCCCAAGGCCTTTTTTAAGATCTGCCACACTGCCAGTATGGTTAAGCTTAAACTCAACAAACTCTGGGGTTTTACGCATAATCGTTACTTGCGTTACGACACTTAAATTTTGTAAACGGCGTTTTGCAAGTTCAATGTCGACAAAGCTCTGAGTGCCTTTTAAGGTGAGCGTAGCCGCAGCTTGTTCATAATATGCATTAGGGTCAATAGCGTATTCATTGGCTAAACCCAACGCTAAACTATCTATCATCTCGCCTACAATTTGTTGTTTATCACCCTCAAGTCGGTTTGAATCGAATAAGTCATCATTAGTGAAACGCCAGTCTAAAATCCAAGTTTCACTGTCAGGCTCTTGATACATTCTTGCCGTGATACTTCGCTCTGCACTATAACGTCGAGACGCCTCTTCAACAGGCCCTGAAAAGTTGCCCCACACCTCGGGGATCCCAACTAAACGTCTGTCTTGTAGATCCAATAACGGTACCACCACGGGCAAACCACGCCGTCCGGCTTTGTCATATATAAGTTGCTCTAACTGAGGGTAACTTTCTTGGGTTACGAGCTCTCTACGCCAGTTGTCTTCAATGCCTAACCAAATGGCAACCAGTGGTCGCTGAACACCCCAAAGAGGTAAATTTAATTCTTTAATTAGTTCATTAATTTTACGCGCTTCAAATTTAACGACTAAATTAAGTTGACCATTTGCTTTTTCATCATATTCAAATTTAAGCATGTAATTTGAAATATTTTTGGTACGCTGCTGAGCAAGCTTATTTTGATCAGCAGACTCATCACCGCTTACCTTTACTAAAACATTAAGTAATGCTTTACGGCTAGCGGCCAAACGCGTGTCTCGGCTTTTATCGTCTACTTTTAATATATCTTGATACAGATCAGTTACTTCAACTGCCGATACAGAGAAACAAAATATAAATGATATGGCACTAATTAATAATCTATACACTGGCTATTAGTTCTTGGTTTTAAACTATTTTGATCCTAAATCAAAGCCACTAACAAAGCAAAATTATATTTGTAATCTAGCTATGTTGAATAAATATTGTTTATCTTAAAGCTTAAATACAGAAACAAACTGCTACTTAGCTATATGTAAAATGGATTGTTATTGGTGAGGCGAATAAAGAACTAGTCGGGTTTTCTTGTATTTGAGCCTGGCGAGGTCGTAGAGCCTATAGCGGTAGAAAGCCAAAGTGAAATGGAATGTCATCATTGTTAAATGCATTTGATAGCCAAAACACGGTTCACAAAGAGACGCTGCGCTTAAGAGACGCTCCGCTTTAGAGAAGAACATGCTGGATATAACTTTTCTTCAGACGTAAAAAAACCAACTATTGCAAGTCGGGCTTTCTTGTATTTGGCGCCAGGCGATGTCGTAGTGCCCACAGCGGTGGAGAGTAACATAGCAAAGTACTCTTAATGTTTTTTAATGGGATTCACTGAGCACTGAGGTGGTCGTCGCGTTCTTTTACCCGTAGGTTTCGTTATACTCAACCCACGCTACAAAGTACTGGTTGACGCTGTGCAGCTGATAGCTGACGGCTGATAGCTACTATTTT